>JBAZOX010000130.1:0-7400 GCA_041648535.1 Desulfobacteria bacterium
ATAACCTTCCAGGTAATCGACCGGGCGATTCCACCCGAGAAACGGATAAAACCAAACAGAAGGCAAAACGTAATGCTCGCCGGGGTGGTTTCCCTATTTGCAGGCGTATTCCTTGTATTCTTTCTGGAATACCTGGCGAATCTCAAGGAGCCGAAGGAGCAGGGTGGTGAAGAGATATGAAAGGTATTGTATTAGCCGGCGGGCTGGGAACCAGATTGCACCCATTAACAAAGGTTACAAATAAACATCTTCTGCCAGTTAATGATAAACCCATGATATACTACCCAATTCAAGCCCTTGTCAATGCAGGGATAGACGATATTATGATAGTTACCGGGGGCAACAATGCGGGTGATTTCCTGAAACTCCTGGGAAATGGAAAAGAGTTTGGACTTAGACATATAAATTATACGTATCAGGAAGGAGAAGGAGGAATAGCCGCTGCTTTAGCCCTTGCGGAGTTCTTTGCCGATGACGATAAGATATGTATAATTCTCGGAGATAATATAATTGAAAAGAACATCATCGGCGCCGTTGAAGCATTCAAAAAACAGAAGGATGGGGCAAAGATCCTGTTAAAGGATGTCCCGGATCCGGGGCGTTTTGGTGTCCCGGAAATTCATAATGGTAATATCATAGGGATAGAAGAGAAACCAAAGAAACCCAGGTCCGGATATGCCGTTACAGGTATCTATATGTATGACAGCGCTGTCTTTGATATTATAAAGACCCTTAAGCCCTCAGATAGAGGAGAGCTGGAAATAACTGATGTGAACAATGCCTATATCGAAAGGGATAAGATGACCTATGAGATACTGGATGGGTGGTGGACAGACGCGGGGACATTTGAATCCCTTCTCAGTGCCAGTAACTTGGTGGCTAAGACCGGGGCGAATAAGATCGGTTGATAGACTCAGGTAGATAGGCTGTAGACTGTTAGGCTAACAGTCTAACTGCCTACAGGCTAAACAACCTGAGTAGTTACGCTGGAGTAACCAATGATTGAAGGCGTGAGAGTTAAAAGGCTAAAGGTCATCCCTGATGAAAGGGGCAGGCTGATGGAGATGCTGCGGGCAGATGACGACCTATTTGTCAAATTCGGCCAGGTTTACATGACCACAGCATATCCAGGAGTGGTCAAGGGCTGGCATTATCACAAAAAACAGATCGATAATATGGTGGTTATAAAGGGTATGATGAAAGTTGTCCTTTATGATAGCCGAAACGACTCAAAGACCTACGGCAAGGTTCAAGAGTTCTTTATGGGGGAACACAATCCCACCCTGGTACAGATACCCCCATTTGTCTACCATGGTTTTAAGTGTATCAGTGAAGAGGAATCGATGGCTATAAACTGCCCCACTGAAGTCTACAATTATGATAAACCCGACGAGTTCAGGGTAGACCCCCATAAAAATGATATCCCCTATGATTGGGAAAGAAAGGATGGGTAAGGATAAACCCATGAAGATCCTTGTGACCGGGGGGGCCGGGTTTATCGGATCAAACTTTATCAGGTACATGCTGGTCAGACACCCTGACTATCAGATCATTAACCTGGACAAACTGACATACTCTGGCAATCTGGAAAATCTGAGAGACATACATACTCGTAAGTCGGAAGTCGTGAGTCGTAAGTCGGAAATCGTAAATCGTAAGTCGGAAGTCGTGAGTCGTAAGTCGGAAGCCGTGAGTCGGAAGTCGTAAGTCGGAAATCGATTCACGATTCACGATTCACGAGTTTAAGGTATAGATTCATAAAGGGTGATATATGCGATACCAAA
The DNA here is from genome assembly GCA_041648535.1 of Desulfobacteria bacterium. Lineage (GTDB taxonomy): Bacteria > Desulfobacterota > UBA8473 > UBA8473 > UBA8473 > UBA8473. The sequence continues at coordinate 1,785 of JBAZOX010000130.1, forward strand.
CTGGTTGATGGGCTGGTAAAAGATGGAATTGATGTGATCGTTAATTTTGCGGCAGAGTCTCACGTAGACAGAAGCATCATGGATGCCGGCGTATTTATCAATACAAACGTGTTGGGCACCCATGTTCTATTAGAAGCCGCAAAAAAACACCCGGTTAAAAAGTTCATTCAGATATCCACTGATGAGGTATATGGATCCCTGGGCACTGATGGATACTTTACAGAAAACACCCCACTTGCGCCTAACAGCCCCTATTCCGCAAGCAAAGCCAGTGCAGATCTCCTGGTTAGGTCATTTCACCACACCTATAATTTGCCGGCGATTATCACCCGATCGTCCAACAACTATGGCACTTACCAGTTTCCTGAGAAGGTTATCCCTCTGTTCATTACCAATGCCTTAGCAGATGTACCTCTCCCCCTGTATGGCGACGGATTGAATATTAGAGACTGGTTATATGTGGAGGACCATTGCCGCGCAATTGATCTTGTTATTGAGAAAGGAAAAGAGGGGGGAGTCTATAATATTGGTGGAAACTGTGAAAAAACAAATCTGGAGATAACGAAAACAATCCTCCAGAGATTGGGGAAACCTGAAGGGCTTATAAAATATGTAAGAGATCGTCTTGGTCATGACAGACGATATGCCATAGACTCTACCAAGATTCAGAGGGAACTTGGGTGGTATCCCCGGCATACGTTCGAAGAAGGGATTGAGAAAACCATCGAGTGGTACATAGAGAATGAGTCCTGGTGGAAAAAGATCAAGAGTGGAGAGTACCAGGAATACTATAACAAGATGTACGGGGAAAGTTGTGAGTCGTGAATCGTGAGTCGGAAATCGTGAGTCGTAAGTCGGAAATCGTGAGTCGGAAGTCGGAAGTCGGTAATCGATTCACGATTCACGATTCACGATTAACGATACTGGTTCTCGGTGCCAACGGGATGCTGGGCAATGATCTGGTAAAGACACTGGGCTTAAGACATAAGGTTATCGGGAAAGATTACAAGGACTTTGATATTACCAATAAGGGGATAACAAGGGAAGAGATACTGGATATATTGCCCCAGATCGTTGTTAACTCGGCGGGATTTACCAATGTAGATGGGTGTGAGACAGAGGTCGAGAAGGCCTTTCTGGTCAATGCAGAGGGCACAAAAAATGTGGCTATGGCATGTGAGGAGGGCAAGATTAAGCTGGTTCATATCGGCACCGATTATGTCTTTGACGGTAAGAAGGGGGAACCTTACCTGGAAGATGATACCCCAAACCCATTAAACATCTATGGTAGATCCAAACTCAAAGGTGAACAATACATTAAAGAGATAATGGAGGATTTTCTTATCGTCAGAACCGAGTGGTTATATGGAAAAAAGGGCAACAACTTCGTGAGTACAATCCTGAAGCTGGCAGGGGTCGAAAAGGAGTTGAAGGTTGTAGATGATCAGATAGGATCTCCTACCTATACTAAAGACCTGGCCTATGCCATAGAAAGGCTAATAGACTGTAGCCTACAGGCTAATAGTCTACCTAATCTTAACGGGGTTTACCATGTAACCAACGGGGGAATCTGCTCATGGTATCAGTTTGCCCTTAAGATACTGGAATCAGCCCGCATAGAAGATGTGAAAGTAAACCCGATTAGTTCGAAAACATATAATCGTCCTGCCGAAAGACCTGCTTATTCGGCTCTAAACTGCTCTAAATTTGAAAAAGAAACAGGGCTTTTGTTAAGACCATGGGAGAATGCCCTGACAGAATATTTTTTGGGAGGATTGTAATTACTCAGGTTCAAAGTTCCAGGGTTCACGGTTCAAGGTTAGAGCAACCAACCGTGAACTGTGAACCTGATAACCTGAGTAGTTATGGAGGGTTCAGTTTAATGTTCGCTGTAATAATGGCAGGGGGGCAGGGAACCAGGTTCTGGCCTAAAAGTAGAAAATCAAAACCCAAACAGTTTCTGAATATTATCGGAAATGAGACCATGATTAGAAGAACCATTGACAGATTGACCCCTATGATCCCTAAAGAAAACATATATGCGGTGGTAAATGCATCTCATCTTCAGGATACCATTGCTCAGACAGGTCTTTTAGAAGACAACATCATTGTGGAACCCATCGGTAGGAATACAGCCCCATGTATTGGACTGGCGGCATTATATATTCAACGAAACGACCCTGAAGGGGTAATGGTTGCCCTGCCGGCTGATCATTATATAGAAGACCAGGAAGCCTTCCTAAAAACCCTCCTGGCAGCAAAAGAGGTGGCCCAAAGCATTGGGTATCTGGTTACACTGGGAACAGAACCAAAGTACCCGGCCACAGGCTTTGGGTATATAGAGAAAGGGGAATTATTGGGGGAATCAGGTTCTAAGGAATTCTTCAAGGTGAAAAGGTTCACAGAAAAGCCTGATCTCAGCACTGCTATAGAATTCTTAGCTGACGGCAACTTCCTCTGGAATAGCGGGATATTTGTCTGGAAGGTCTCAGCTATTATGGAACAGATAAAGACACATCTTCCATATCTATACAACGGTTTAATGAAGATAAGAGAGGCTATGGGAACAGGACAGGAAAGAGAGGCAATATCACAGATTTATTCAAATATCGAAAGCATCTCTATAGACTACGGTGTTATGGAAAAATCGGATATTACAGCAGTTATCCCCTCAGATTTTGGGTGGAATGACGTGGGAAGTTGGGCATCACTGGATGAAGTGTTACCAAAAGATAAGGATGGAAATATCTTAATAGGAAAATGCATTAGCCTGGAGACCAAGGATACAGTAGTGTATGGTAAAGATAAACTCATAGCAACCCTGGGGTTAGATGGGATAGTTGTTGTGGATACAGAGGATGCTATACTTATATCCAGGAAGGATAAATGTCAGGACGTTAAGAAGATAGTGGAAAGGCTCCAAAAAGAAGGGATGGAGGAATATCTGTAACCGTTCACGGTTCTCAGTTTACAGTTTACGGTAATTACAACAGCAGGCATTACAACAGCAAGCTTAAGCTTGCTGTTATTATATAAAGCTTGAAGCATTTGCTGTGAACGGATACGAATATCTTTAGGAGTACAATATGAAGATCTGTATCATAGGAACGGGTTACGTTGGGCTGGTAGCAGGGGCATGTTTTGCGGAAAACGGAAACGATGTAACCTGTGTAGATAAAGACAGTAAAAAGATCGAAGGGCTGAAGAGAGGTAAGGTACCAATCTATGAACCTGGTTTAGAAGAATTCTTGAAACGAAACACAAAAAAAGAAAGACTCCAGTTTACAACCAATCTTAAGAAGGCTGTCAGAGAATCTTTCATAATCTTCATTGCGGTGGGCACACCCCAGGGCGATGATGGATCTGCCGATCTTAAACACGTACTTGAGGTAGCGGCATTGATTGGTAAAGCCATGAATGGATATAAGATCATTGCTACCAAAAGCACTGTACCTGTTGGGACAACAAACAGGGTTAGGGAGACTATTGCAAAAGAAACAGAACACCCCTTCAGTGTCGCGTCAAACCCTGAGTTTCTAAAAGAGGGGGCAGCTATCAATGACTTTATGAAGCCTGACAGAATAATAATTGGTACAGACAACCAGGAAGTAGCCGATATAATGAAAGAGCTATATTCTCCCTTCGTCAGGACAGGCAATCCCATGCTAATAATGGATATCGAGAGCGCAGAGATGACGAAATATGCTGCCAATGCCATGCTGGCCACCAGAGTATCATTTATGAATGAACTGGCAAACCTCTGTGAGAAGGTGGGGGCAGATATCAGCGATGTCAGAAAGGGTATGGGGACAGACCCCAGGATTGGATACTCGTTCCTGTTCCCCGGTGTTGGATACGGCGGTTCTTGCTTCCCAAAGGATGTCAGGGCAATAATCAGAACCGCTAAGGAGAATGATTATGATCTAAATATACTTAAGGCTGTAGACTTAGCAAATACCAACCAAAGAGAGATACTGGTACAGAAAATACTGAAGCACTTTGGTGGAAACCTGAAAGGCAGGGTAATCGGTATATGGGGGCTTTCCTTCAAACCCAATACCGATGATATCAGGGATGCCCCATCTCTCGTGATTATCAACAGATTACTAGAAGTGGGGGCACGGATAAAGGTTTATGATCCTGCTGCTATGGATGAAGTGAAAAAAGTATTTGACAATAGGATAGAATACAGCAAAAAGAGTTATGATGCCCTAGAGGGGGCTGATGCTCTGGTATTAATAACTGAATGGAACGAATTTCGAGAGCCCGACTTTAAAAGAATCCTGAAACTGATGAATACCGCCGTAGTCTTTGACGGACGGAATATATTCAACCCCAGAAAATTACAGGGGATGGGCTTTTCCTATTATGGTATAGGTCGTATAACTACTCAGGCACAAAGTGGCAAAGGCACATAGGCACAAAGAACAGGCTAATAGGCTAGAAAAATTTGTGCCTTTGGTTCTCTGTGCCTTTGTGCCTACCTGAGTAGTTACGAAGGAATAACACAAAGAAGATGGCAAAGAAGAAATTTATTAAGAAGGTCAAAAAGAGGGTAAAGGATTCCCAAGAATCCAGGGACAGGACAGGGACATTGGAACTCAAAAGGGTAGCCTTCGGCAAAGAACAGGGTTTAGATGCAAGGATCAAGGCGCTGGAGACATTGAAGGATATTGGGGTATCGATAGACGAGGAGTTCCACAGTTCATTGAAGGCAGTTTATGGGCTGATGCAGGAATCTCTTGATTCCTTGAGAGACTCTGATAAGTCTGACAAGGAATTCCCTTCTGCGATAAGTGACCGAATCATGGAGTTAAGTGATGACGCAAAGGCAGTGTTCGTTCACGGGCTGATCAAGGATGCAGGGGAAAAGTCTCCGTCTCTATTGAGCAAACTTGTTGGGAAAAACGAAGAGCTGGATTTGATAATTGCCGAATCTCTGGTTTACCTTATCACACCAGGGTCTGCAGATATGCTCTCTCAAATGGTGGTCGCAGAAACTCAAAACAAACCCCTTAAAAAGACCATAAAGAGATCCCTCTATCGTCTAAGAGAGAGGGGTATCATAGCGGAAGATAGAGGTACTGAGGATTCACGGGCATTTATTTTTCGTTCACCTACCAGGATTTCTGAGGGGTATCTGTCTTCCATAGATTATCTGGGAGACAGATTAGTCTGGCTGACCCAACCCAGAGTTACAAAAGGCCTTTATTTCTTTCAAGCGCTGATAAACGATACAGAAGGGATAAAAGATTTCCAGGGCACAGAAATAACAAAAAAGATGTACCGGGAATATTTAACAAGGTTCAAAGAAGAAAACCCAATCCCAATAGTGGAGGCAGAACCATCCTATTGCCAATTTATCATAGAAGAGAGCTACACCATGGCAACCCAGAGGGGGCACTCTGTACCCACAGGGTATCTGGAATGGAAGGATATAGTTGGAAAACCATCTGTAAAACCCCAAAGACCACTTATATATTCCTGCTATGAAGAAGAAACGATAAAGGCCGACGAGTCTCTCCTAACACGTTCTGAAACCCTATTTGAACTACCCGAATTCAGCAACTGGGTAATAAAACCAGATGAGATAGAACAATATGCTGAAAAGATACA
>JBAZOX010000131.1:0-7349 GCA_041648535.1 Desulfobacteria bacterium
AAAGATGCTGCCACATCATCCTGGGTACTGAGAGGGTTAGATGCACAAAGGGAAACCTCTGCTCCCCCAGCCTTCAAAGTTCTCATCAAACTGGCAGTTTCCGTTGTAACATGAAGACAGGCACCCAATCTTATCCCTTTCAACGGTTTTTCCTCTTCGAACCTCTTCTGTATTAAGTTCAAAACGGGCATGCTCTGGTTTGCCCACTCGATTCTGAGCCTTCCTTTTTCTGCAAGGTTCATATCCTTTATATCAAAATCCACTCCAACCTCCTTATATATTAAGCGTTCACGGTTCTCAGTTTACGGTTCACGGCAATTACAACAGCAGGCATCACAACAGCAAGCTTAAGCTTGCTGTTATTATATAAAGCTTGAAGCATTTTTGCCAACTGTTAACTGCAAACCGTAAACTGATACATTATAACATATCTCACTGACCCCTGACTCCTATATACCAGCAGCCTTTTTCAATATGTCAACCTTGTCGGTCTTTTCCCAGGTAAAATCAGGATCCAGCCTTCCAAAATGACCATAACATGCAGTTTTTTTGTATATGGGTCTTAATAGATCCAAATTTTCTATTATAGCTGCAGGCTTCATAGAAAAATGTTCCATAACTATATCGGCAATCCTGTCCGTTGGTATAACACCTGTCCCATTGGTATTTATCATCACTGAAACAGGCTCCGCTACACCAATCGCATAGGCCAGTTGAACCTCGCATTTTCTTGCCAGACCTGCTGCTACCAGATTCTTAGCTATATAACGAGCCATGTATGATGAACTCCTGTCAACTTTGGATGGGTCCTTGCCTGAAAAACATCCACCCCCATGGCTCCCCTGTCCACCATAGGTGTCCACGATTATCTTTCTGCCGGTCAAACCACAATCACCTTGGGGACCGCCAACAACAAATCGTCCTGTCGGGTTAATGTAATACTTGGTCTTTTCATCTAAGAGATCTTTTGGAATAACCTTTTTTATAACCTCTTCGATTATGCCTTCTCTCAACAATTGGTATTTCACATCCGGAGTATGCTGGGAAGATACAACCACTGCATCAATCCTTATAGGTTTATCATCTATATACTCGATAGTGACCTGGGATTTTCCATCTGGTCTCAGGAAGTCCACTATGCCTTCTTTTCTAACCTGTGCCAATCTCATGGTTAGTTTATGGGCATAGGTTATGGGCATGGGCATCAACTCAGGGGTTTCATTGCAGGCATAACCAAACATCAAACCCTGGTCACCCGCCCCCTGCTCTTTCCCATCGAATGAATTTACACCAAGGGCTATATCGGGCGACTGCTGATCGATAGAGGTAATTACCGCACATGTTTCCCAGTCAAAACCCATGGATGAATCGTTATACCCAATCTCTTTGATTGTCTCCCTGACTATTTGAGGCATATCCACGTAGCAAGAAGTGGTAACCTCTCCTGCTATTATTGCCATTCCCGTTGTAACCATGGTTTCGCAGGCAACCCGCCCATTAGGGTCCTGAGCAATAATTGCATCCAAAATAGAATCAGAGATTTGATCGGCTATCTTATCAGGATGGCCTTCTGTTACCGATTCTGAAGTAAATAAAAATCTGCTCATTGACATAAAAATATCCTCCTTAATCTTGATGGCTTCACAAAAAGTCCAAAAAACTTCAATTTGAATTCCTCAAATCCTTAAAGTCGCTGGGGAAACGCTTTATCATCTCTTCCTTAACAAAGGATTTGATCTCAGAAGCGGTTGAAAACCCCATAATGCTGTCCAAAAGTTCTCTTGACTCTTTGTATGTTATAGAACGTATGATCTTCTTAACTCCTAAAACCGACAGGGCATTCATACTCAATTCATCTAAACCCATTCCCAGAAGTATAGGGATATATAATGGTTCTCCAGCCATCTCTCCACACATTCCTACCTTGATGCCTGCATTATGTCCACAGTCAACCACATGCTTTATCACTCTTAAGACCGCTGGATGCAGGGGTTCGTAAAGATAAGCTACATGCTCGTTTACTCGATCGATTGCCAACGAATATTGTATGAGATCATTGGTTCCAATGCTAAAAAAGTCTACTTCTTTAGCTAAGATATCAGCCAGGGTAACGGCTGATGGGATCTCTATCATTATCCCAATCTTGATATTAGAGTCAAAGGGAATCCCCTCGTTTTTCAGCTCTAATTTTACCTTTTCCAATATCTCTTTTGTTTGAAGGATCTCACTAACCCCTGAAATCATAGGAAACATAATCTTAATCTTACCGTAGTTGCTGGCCTTTAAAATCGCTCTCAACTGGGTCTTGAATATATCAACTTCTCTTAGACAAAATCTAATGGCCCTGAGGCCCATAGCAGGATTCATCTCTTTAGCCAGATCAAGATGAGAAATGAATTTATCTCCACCAATATCCATGGTTCTTATGGTTGTATAGGAGTGAAATCGCTCTACAACACTCTTGTAAGCCTGAAACTGTTCTTCCTCCGATGGGAGTTCCTTTCGCCCCAGGTATAAAAACTCGGTTCTATATAAACCTATCCCTTCTGCCCCATGTTCCAAAACTGACGGAATCTCTTCAATCAATTCTATATTCGCCACAACCTTAATTCTATAACCATCCAACGTCTGAGCAGGCAGGTCTTTATATTTAAATAGTTCTTTTTCTAATCTTTCATAAATTCGCTTCTTCTCTAAATACTCATTCAGTACCGTCTTTGTAGGATTGATTAACACTATGCCTGTATTACCATCAATTATAAGGGAGTCCCCTATCTTTACCTCCTGGGTAATCCTTTCCAAACCAACCACAGCCGGAATCTCCAACGCCCTTGCCATGATTGCCGTATGAGATGTCTTCCCGCCTATATCGGTTGCAAACCCAATAACCTTATCCCTTGTCATCTGTGCTGTATCAGCCGGCGACAAATCATGGGCAACAATAATAACCTTTTCTTTTAAATCAGAAATACTATCCTGCTTCTTTCCTAAGAGATTTCTAACAATCCTTTCTCCAATATAATCAACATCACTCTTTCTTTCACTCAAATACTCATCATCTATATTTTTGAAGGCCCCTCTAAGCTTTTGCAGGGTAATCTCCAATGCCCATTCGGCATTGACTTTTTCTTCTCTTATCCTCCTTATAGTTTCGTCAATAAGCATTCTGTCTTCAAGTATCATAAGCTGCGCGTCGATAATATAAACCACCTCTTTGGCATCTTGACTAAGGATATTATCCTTTACCTTTAAACACTGCTCTTTTGATTCTTCAACAGCGATTTTAAAACGTCTCTCCTCTCCCGGCACTTCAGCTTCACCAATAAGTCGATATGCAAGCATATCTACCCTGTCTCGATCAATTGGTTGAGCCTTCCCAATAACTATTCCAGGAGAGCCTCCTATACCCTTTACAACGTAGTCTTCCTTCCTTTTAAGTTCCATCCCTATTCTTCTCCAAATCTTTCCTCTATTAGACGGCCCAATTCCTCTATAGCTTCTCTGGCATCTCTGCCTTCAGCTCTTATAACAATCTCGCTTCCTTGTGAAGCGGCTAACATTAATATTCCCATTATGCCCTTGCCATCAATCTCCAGCCCATCTTTTTTAATGCTAATATCTGAAACAAATTTATTGGCCGTTTTAACGAGCTGAGTTGCAGGCCGAACATGGATACCCAGTTTGTTCTTTATAGTAAAGGACTTACTTTGAATATGGTATTCCTTTCTATCTTCAGAGTTATTATAGTCAACCATATCTTCTTCCGGAGCTTTGCTTTCTCAAGTTAAGTGCCTAAAGTGAGCTAAAGTTTAAAGTGCCTAAAGTTATTTAAAATGGAAATTCCTATGCAATCAAGCTAACCTAACCCATGGATTTTCTTTAAAAATTTCATAGAATTAGGTTCTTTTCCCATTTGGTACTGTATAAAATTGGTGATGGCGTCTTTGCTCTCCATTAACGCCTGCTTTGAAAATATCAGCCGATGAATTTTTCTGAAGTCCATATCTCTGGCTAAAAGCAGTATCTTCAAGGTTCCTGGAGATATGGGAGATAGGTCTCCCTGTCCATGTGAACACCTGTTGCAAACTATCCCCCCTTTAACTGAACTGAACCAAAACATCTCACCATTAGAAAGTCTATGCCCGCATGTTAAACACCCCTGCAATTGAGGTTGGTACCCAACAAGAGAGAGGAGACGTATCTCGAATATCCTCGCAATTTCTTCGCCAAGTTTGTCACCGTTAACCAGGGACAATGAATCAACAAGGAGATTAAAAACCTCATTATTCTTTTCTCTCTCACCAACTAATTCATTAATCAACTCAATAAAATAGCTTCCATATGCCATCTTTTCGATATCTTTATAGATTTCCATATGTGCTTTAATAATGCTACAATTATTTACCCTTGCCAACTCCAGGTTTTCTTTTTGGAAGAAAAGAAGGCTGATATAGGAAAACAACTCAAGAGTATTGCTAAACCTCTTTTTGCTCTTTTTCGCCCCTTTTGCAATTCCTCTCAATTTTCCAAAATCTCGGGTGAAGAAGGTTACGATCTTATCGGACTCGCTAAAATCCATGGAGCGAATAACGATAGCATCAGTTCTATAAAGAGGCATAGAGAAGGAATCCTTCTTTCTAGAGAATATACTTTGAAGTCCAACATCTCTATTGCAACGCATTGTTGAGCTAATATGTTAAATATACGTCAACCACTTCTTATATTTCTCTTGTTTCCCACGTATTATATCGAAGAATATATTCTGAAGGGTTTGGGTAATTTCACCAGGCTTACCGTTACCGATGTTTCTATTATCCACCTGTCTTATAGGGGTAATCTCTGCCGCTGTTCCAGTGAAGAATGCCTCATCGGCTACATATAGTTCATCTCGGGTAAACCTCTCCTCAATCACCCTTATTCCTCTGTCCAAAGCAATAGATATAACTGATTCCCTTGTAATCCCAGGCAGCACAGATGTAAGGGGCGGGGTCTTCAAGTCTCCCTTCTGGGTAATAAAGATATTTTCACCTGTAGCTTCACAGACGTACCCCTCAGTGTCTAGAATGACTGCTTCATCATAACCATCCTGTACCACCTCTCTTTTAGCCAAGACCGAATTTACATAATTTCCGCATATTTTTGCCTTGGTCATCATAATATTAACATGATGACGGGTAAACGATGAGGTTTTAACCCGTATTCCATTCTTCAGCCCGTCATCACCCAAATAAGCCCCCCATTGCCAAACAGCAACAGCAACTCTTATTGGGTTGTTTTGTGGATGGATACCCATAGCCCCGTCGCCGATGAATACAATAGGCCTAATGTAACTCTCTTTTAAGCCATTGATCTTGACGGTCTCTATAATCGCATTGGTTATTTCTTCCTTGCTAAAAGGGATATCAATCTGCCCAATATGGGCAGAGTTGAAAAAACGGTCTACGTGTTCCTTTAGTTTGAAGATCGCAGAATTCCCATCATCGCATAGGTAACATCTAATGCCTTCAAATGCCCCTAATCCGTAATGTAAAGTATGGCTTAGAATATGTATGTTGGCGTCGTCCCAATCAACAAATTTCCCATCCATCCATATCTTCTTTAACTTTTCCACCATGGTGGCTTTTCCTCCTTTTAATAACATGAAAATATCTATTAAGAATCAACTAGACTATATCATTGCAAATGATAAGTCAAATATTTTTGCCGTATCCAAATTTTCAGGGGGAACCGGTGAGGGTATCTATTCTGTATTGGTAGTCAATTGACATAGGGAATATATTATACTATTTACAACCCTCTTTTAACTTCTTTAAACTATCTAAAAAGGGTTTAGTTATAACTCCCTTCTCAGTAATAATAGCCGTTATAAGGGTGTTTGGGGTAACATCAAAAGCAGGGTTTAGTACCTTTACGTTTTTTGGAGCTATCGTTACTCCTCCTATTTGTGTCACCTCTCTTTCGTCCCTCTCCTCTATCGGGATCTCTTCACCGTTCTTTAGTGTTAGATCAAGGGTAGATAAAGGAGCGGCTACATAAAAGGGGATCCCATGTTCCTTAGCCAAGACCGCCACAGTATATGTGCCTATCTTATTTGCAACATCTCCATTTGCAGCAATCCTATCTGCTCCTACTATTACCAGATCAATCATCCTCTTCTTCATGAAATAGCCAGCCATATTATCGGTTATAAGGGTTACAGGTATCTTGTCCTTCATCAATTCCCAGGCAGTCAGCCTTGCTCCCTGGAGAAACGGACGTGTTTCATCTGCAAATACTCTGATATTTTTATTTTTCTCCCATGCCGCCCTAATAACCCCTAATGCAGTACCAAATCCCGCTGTAGCAAGGGCTCCTGCATTACAATGGGTAAGAATAGTATCGTTGCCCTTAATAAAGACTTTCCCATGAACCCCAATCTGATGATTGATACAGATATCATCCTCATAGATAGCCAGGGCTTCTTCTTCAAGAAGTTCCTTTAAGCCGTCCATGTCCAGACCTTTATAGGACTTGGCAACTGTCATCATCCTGTCAATTGCCCAGAATAGGTTAACCGCTGTAGGACGGGTTTTTGACAGAACATCACAAATACCCTTTAGCTCAGCAAAAAACTCTTTACGGTCATCTGTATCTATACCCTTTGCACCCAAGGCAACACCCATAGCAGCAGTGACTCCAATAGCCGGAGCCCCTCGGACTTTTAAATCTTTGATAGCCTTTGCAATGGATATATGATCTCTGCATTCAATATAAACCTCTTCATTAGGCAACCTGGTCTGGTCAATCAATACTACAGCATCACCCTTCCATTCAATAGTCTTAAATGCCATCGGTTCTCCTTATGAATCTAACATCTTTCTTAGAATTTCATTGACCAAATTGGGGTTAGCCTTACCTTTTGTCTCCTTCATTACCTGTCCTACAAAGAAGCCAAATAGCTTGGCCTTCCCCTTTTTGTAGTTTTCCACCTCTTTGGGATTCTCTGCCAGCACCTTTTCAACAGCCTCTACCAGTTCTTCTTGATCGGTAACCTGAAGAAGACCCTTCTTTTCTACTATTTTCTCTGGGGCTTCACCCGTAAGGTACATATCTTCGAATACGGTCTTTGCAATCTTTCCACTGATTGTACCTTCATCTATCATCTCCAACATCCTGGCCAATAACTTGGGGGATACCGGACATTCCTCTATCTCTCTATCATCCGTTTTTAATCTCCGTAATAGTTCTACCATCACCCAATTACTTATCACCTTTGGGTTGGGGTACAGTTTGACACACTCTTCATAATAATTTGCCAGGGACTTAGATGTGGTAATCACCTGAGCATCATACTCAGGGATATGATATTC
>JBAZOX010000132.1:0-7251 GCA_041648535.1 Desulfobacteria bacterium
AGATTCTATCTCTTTCAGGGTAGGGAAGGGTGAGATAGTGGGGCTTATCGGGCCAAATGGTGCAGGCAAGTCCACCATCCTTGAAACTATATCCGGCTTTTATGCCCCAACCAGGGGTGCGATACTATTAGAGGGAAAACAAATTCACGGGTTAAAGCCCCATCAAGTTTTTAGACGGGGGTTAACCCGTTCCTTCCAACTGGCAGAGTTTCTGCCTTCATTCACTGTCTTTGATACCATCTTGCTTCCTGCACTGTACAATGCACCCCTGTCTGAAGCCCATAAGCGGGTTGAGAGAATAATAGAATTGCTCGACCTTAATTCTATTGCGAAAAGGTTGGTTTCGAGCCTGGTTCCTGCCGAACAAAAAAGGGTTGAAATGGGCAGGATATTGAGTTGCCATCCCAAGATAGTGCTCCTCGATGAGATAATGGCCGGGCTTACCCAGTTTGAAGCCACGTCTATTTTGTCTTTAATAAGAAATTTGAACGAAGAGGGGGTTACTTTTTTAATAGTGGAGCATCGGCTCGAGTTACTCAGGGAATTGTGTAATCGGATAATAGCAATTAATTTTGGGAGAAAAATTGCAGAAGGCTCTCCCCGGGAAGTAATGGCCAACAAAGAGGTAATTGAGGCATACATCGGCAAGGGGGTATAAGGTGCTTAAAGTCGATAGAGTGAGTGCAGGTTATGGCGCGGTAACGATACTCAGTGAGGTTTCCTTAGAACTCTCTGAAGGCGAGACGCAGTGCGTAATAGGAACTAACAACAGTGGTAAGAGCACCTTCTTTAAGGTTATAAGCGGTTTACTCAAACCGTTTTCGGGTGAAATAACCCTTAACGGAATCAATGTAGCAGGCATGACGACTGCAGAGATTGTTGAATTGGGAATTGTCCTGGTTCCGGAGAGGAGGAGATTATTTGCTAAAATGAGTGTATATGAAAATCTGCTTCTTGGCAGTTATGTCTCCAGGGGGAAGAAGGAGAGGAGAAGAAGCCTGGAATTTATCTATCAACTTTTTCCGGTATTGGAAAAGAGGAGCAGCCAGATGTCCGGAACCCTCTCCGGTGGTGAGCAGCAAATGCTGGCCATAGCCCGGGGCCTAATGGCCAAACCGCGTGTATTGCTTCTGGATGAGCCTTCTTTGGGGCTGTCTCCATTAATTATACAAAACATCTTTAATATCTTTAAGACCCTAAATGAACAAGGGGTTGTCATACTCTTAGCCGAGCAAAATGCTGAGATAGCCCTGAGAGCAAGCAGCCAGGGTTATGTTTTGTCCAATGGTAAGGTAGTGCTTCAAGGAGAGAGTAGGGCTCTGCTCCAAGATGGGAGGGTGGAGGATGTTTACCTGGGAAAAATGGAGTAGGGGAGCACTCAACCCGGAGAGAAAGGAGGAACCAAAATGCTGCTGGGAGATATACTTAGGAGAAATGCCAAACTCTTTCCAGATAAGACTGCTGTTGTTTTCAAGGATAAGAGATGCAGTTATAGAGAGCTCAATGATAGAGTAAAGAGGCTGGCAAATGGGCTCAAAGCAAAGGGGATTGAAAAGGGAGATAAAGTAGGGCTTCTGGAACATCCCTGTCCGCAGTACATCGAGCTTTATATTGCCATACCAAAGATAGGGGCGGTTCTTGTACCGCTTAACTGCAGATTAGCAGGGCGGGAACTGGAGTTTATAATAAACGATGCAGAAGTAAAGATGCTGATAATGGGTGAAGAGTTTATAGATATTGTCAGGTCCATTCGGTCTAATCTCAAGACCGTTGATTCTTTTTTCTGCCTGGGTGAGTCCATGTCAGACATGGGTGCGTATGAAGAGATGATAGAGAGGTATTCTACAGATGCTCCCCACGTTGATATACAGGATGAGGATGTGGCTGTGCAGATGTATACCAGCGGGACCACAGGGAGGCCCAAAGGCGTTCTGCTCACCCACAAGAATCTGATCTTAATGTATATGTCCAGAATCATCGACTTCAAACTGGACCAAAACGACGTCTTTTTGAGCAGCCTCCCTTTCTTTCATACTGCTGCGGAGTATGCCCTGATCACCCTTTACATAGGGGGCACCCTGGTCATACACAGTTCATTCGATCCTGATCGTTTCCTGGAGGCGATTGAGAAAGAGAGAGTCACTGTAACCGGTGGCGTCCCTGCCATGGTGAACTTTTTGTTGCAGCACATGGAAAAGCACCCTAGAGACTATGACTTCAGTAGCTTGAGGATATTTGCTTATGGCGCTGCTCCCATGCCTGTGACCTTGGTTAGAAGGACAATTGAGACTTTTAAGTGCGACATTTATCAGTCTTATGGTATTACAGAGGCGAGTCCGGGGGTTACCCTTCTCAGGCCTGAGGATCATGTATTGGACGGTACTGAGGAGAAAGCAAGGAGGCTGGCTTCCTGTGGCAAGGAGATCTTCAATGTTGAGGTCAGGGTGGTGGACGGAGAGGGAGTTGATGTGAGACATGGAGAAATAGGTGAAATTATTGTCAAGAGCGACAGTGTGATGAAGGGTTACTGGAAACTACCGAAAGAGACAGCAGAGACCATCAGAGACGGGTGGTTGCACACCGGTGATATGGGCACAGTGGATGAAGAAGGCTACATCTTTATTGTTGATAGAAGGAAGGACATGATTATAAGTGGCGGAGAAAACATATATCCCAGGGAAGTTGAAGAGGTCCTCTACACTCACCCATCTATCCTGGAGGCAGCGGTAATCGGGGTTCCTGATGAACAGTGGGGTGAATCAGTCAAGGCGATTGTAGTTCTTAGAGAAGGGGAGGGGGTTTCAGAGCAGGAGATTATAGATTTTTGCAAGAAAAACATGGCGAGCTATAAGAAACCCAAATCCGTTGAGTTTGTAGATGCTCTACCCAGAAACCCGGTCGGTAAGGTTTTGAAAAAAGAACTGAGAGAGAAGTACTGGAAAGGGTATGATAGAAGGGTCTCTTGAAAACAATAACGTATCCAAACAACGGGCATATTCATTCCCACTGGTGAAATTAAACCTGATTAATGACTGACAATCTATTATCCTTATCAACGAGAACACCCCTCTCGATAAAGTCATCAACTATTTCATCAAATAAGTCCTTATTGTCTATTTTTATATAACGCTTATTTATAGCATAAAAGTTCTCTATCTTAGAAACGTGGTTGAATAATTCGCCCCTTTCAGTTTCTCCCCTTATCAGCACCGCATGAATAAACCATCGACGGAGTAAATGGTACCCCATCTTTTTAGGTTCTTTTATGAAAAGATTGATTCGCCTCGAGCAACTGTCAATACATTGTGGGACATCTGTAATGGGCGCCCCATGTGCCGGGAGAATGAGTCTTATGGGTAATTGAGCAAGTCTTTTGATGCTGTCTCGTAAGTCGAACAGTGCCCTATTGCCTTCTCTAAAACAATGTATTCCCCCAAAATCATGATTTAGTATGGTTTCTCCGCTTAAGAGCAGTTCGTACTTGCTGTCGTAAAGAACAATGTTGCCCGCTGAATGGCCGGGTGTATGCAGTACCTCAAATTCGAAAGGCGGGAAGGATAATATGTCTCCATCTGTTAGAATGCTGTCAACGGAGAATTTGGGCAATTCCCAATCTGAGAAATCCAGATTTAGTCCACTTTCATCCCATAGATTGACATAATGTGCGTCATATTCATGCATGGCAATCTTTGCGCCTGATAGAAGCTGAAGTTTATTATTACCCCCTGTATGATCAGCATGGTTATGGGTATTAATAATCATATCCAGGTCATCGGGCTTCATGCCACAAAAAGAGAATATAGACTCAGTCTCTTTTTCAGATTTACAGTAGCTCGTATCAATAATAACATTTGGGTCTCCTTTTATGATTATGTTGTTTGAGTCCATCCAGCCCCTCTGAACAAAGTAGATATTTTCAGGAAATTCTTGTCCTAAGCCTAAAGTGTTCAGATCAATTATTTTGAACATATAGTCTCCCAATGAATTATTGTATATAAGGTGCGTGAAAACTTAAAGTCTGGGAATCTCTAGTACAAGAATGATACCAAGTGTAGTTCTGAGCAGGTTTGCCATACGTAATAATTTTGAAACATAATCAAACCTGGCCATAACTGATTGATATTCAAATACATTTAAAGAGATTGTTATCAGGCTAATCCGTTTAAATTTTTTGGAATAATGTGTTATTAGCGGGAAACAAAGAGGCCAATAGGTGACTGGATGCATACTTTAGTATGCAAAATGGGCATAGCATTGTTTACTTTAGTAGGCAACTATGTAGGAATTTTATGGGCGAGGAGATGGTGAGTTTATTTCGGTTAAATCGTATCCTTAATATTAAGTCGCTTTAATTTCTTTATAAGGGTGTTGCGGTGTATCTTGAGTGTCTTTGCGGTTTCTGTCTGGTTCCAATTTGTCTTTTCCAGCGTTTGAAGGATAAGCCGTTTTTCAAAAGCCTGTCTGACCCCTATTAAGCCTAATTTACCGTCTTTTAATCCTTCCATATCCTGTTTAAATTCTTCTTCATCCATAGAGAGTTCTATGGGAAGGTCGCTCAAATAAACTATCTTATTGTGTCTGGAAAGCACCACTAATCTTTCAACGAGATTCTGGAATTCTCTAACATTTCCAGGCCAGGGGTGTCTACAGAGGGTGGCCATGGCCTCTGGTGAGAATCCTTCGATCTTTTTATTGTACTCTCTATTATATCTTTCAAGAAAAAACTCTGCTAACAATAGAATATCATCTTTGCGCTTTCTCAATGGGGGCAGATGAATGGGTACGACATTTAGGCGAAAGTAAAGGTCACTTCGAAATCTATTTTCTTTAACCCCCTTCTCTAAGTCCATGTTAGTGGCTGCAATTACCCTTACATCCAGATTGATGGTCTTGTGACTTCCGATCCTTTGAATCTGTTTTTCTTGCAATACTCGAAGTAATTTGGACTGAAGGTCAAGACGAAGTGCGGATACCTCATCAAGAAACAGAGTACCACCATTGGCATATTCAAACTTGCCCAGGGTACGAACCTCTGCACCTGTAAAAGCGCCTTTCTCGTATCCGAAGAGTTCGCTTTCGATAAGTTCTGAGGGTATGGCGCCACAGTTCACTACCACAAACGGCTTATCCTTTCTGTTGCCCTGGTAGTGTATTGCCCTCGCAACCAGTTCTTTTCCCGTTCCACTCTCCCCTGTAATTAAAATACTGGTTGAGGTAGACGCCACCTCCTTAATGATGCCAAAAATCTCCCTCATCTTTTTATCTTTACTGATGATTTGCCCAAAACTGTGCCGTTCTTTAGTCTCTGAACGAAGGTACTCCAATTCCTTCTGAATCCTTTGTTTAATGAGAACTTCTTTAAGAAAGGAAATGAAATGGACTCCTTCAGTTGACTTGGTTATACAGAAATTGGCACCCAATCTCAGGTATCCCGACAGATTCCTTAGCATAGCTAAATGCGAAACCAAGACTACCTCGATGTCTTCATTAATCTCTTTTGCCTTTTCGACAAATTTTACCCCTTCACCATCAGATGCATCGAAACTTAGCAAGACTATGTTTATGTTATTCTTCTCAATGATATTAAGGGCTGGTTGGTTTCTCTTAGCGGTAAAGACTTGATAATGATCATCAAGGATTACTTTGATGGATTCTCGAAATTCTTTTTCGTCATCAACTATTAAAATGGAATCCCTGGTATTCAATTTTAACCTCAGCGAATGTCCTATCCCATTGCAATGGTTGTCAGAGAGTAACTGCTCAGGTGGATAGGCTGTAGGCAATTAGCCTGTAGAAGGAAATCATGCGCGACCTGAACGGATAGCCTGTAGACTGTTAGCCTGTAGCCTAACAGCCTTTAGCCTAAACAACCTTGATTCGGTCAATGCGCAGTGACTAACAGTCTTCAGCCTACAGTCTAAACAACCTGAGTAGTAACGTCAGAGACATAAGAGAAAGAAGAGATGGAGATAGATTAAAGGCCATTCTATGGTTCTAATCTTGTAAGCCAGTCGATTCTGTCATAGTCCTTATTATATGAGTAGAGTTCGTCTACGCCTTTCTCATGATCTTCGAATGGATGATGGAGACGAGGGCATTAAAGATCATTTATCCTGCGACAGCAGTGAACAACGGCCCCCAATAGCTGGGTCATAAGCATTACCGAGGTATCCTTTTGCCTTGGCATACTCATTAGTCTATCTGGCGTTAGTAGATGATACTCCTTGAACCCACCCATAAGAGGTGGCAGTACCAATACAAAGTCACCCGTGTCGTACTCCGAGGAATCGGTATATTCCGCTATCCCCACACATTCATGTCCTGGGGATCCAGCAGGAAAGGGATAGGTTATTTCTGTTTTCTTACGAGGTCATTTAAATGTGTTGGAAAGTTAACCCTTAAGATGATAGACTGATTTGGTTGGGCAATTTGGATTTCCTCGTAATCTTCATTGATCATTTTCTCCAAAAAAAGGTGATTGATCTCCCCTGACTTACCTATAAAATCGACCTCATCGCCCAATCTTATCTGGTTTCTAACCTCAATCTTTATCTCATTATCTCCTGAGACCTTCCTGACCACTCCAACCAGGTCATGGGTTTGAACATAAGAGGATGACGAATAGTTCTGTGATCCGTTAGTAGATTTTTCACAAAAAAAGCCGGTCGTATAGTTGCGGTGACTAACCTTTTTCAACTCTTCCAGCCATTCCTTCCGAAATTCGTATTTATCAGGATTGTCCAGGTATTCGTCTATTGTTTTACGGTAAATCCTTACCACATTTCCTACGTAGTTTATCCCCTTCATCCTTCCTTCGATCTTAAGGGAATCTACGCCGGCATCTATTAGATTTGGTATATACTCTATGAGGCAAAGATCTTCAGAGCTTAGGATATAACTGCCTCTGTCGTCTTCAAAGATTGGAAGATAAATACCAGGACGGCTTTCTTCCATGAGCATATATTTCCATCGACACGGTTGCGAGCACTCCCCGCGGTTGGAATCTCGGTGAGTGAGATAGTTGCTGAGTAAACACCTGCCGGAGTATGAAATACACATAGCCCCATGGACGAAGGTTTCGATTTCTATGTCTACCTTTCCCGTGATATATTTAATCTCTGAGAATGAGAGTTCTCGGGCCAGATTGACACGAGAAATCCCTTGATCTTTCCAGAACTCCACACTTCGCCAGTTGGTAGTGTTTGCCTGCGTGCTTAGGTGGAGAGGAACATGATTAACCAAATTTCTTGC
>JBAZOX010000133.1:0-7207 GCA_041648535.1 Desulfobacteria bacterium
ATAGGAACGTTGGACCATATAGCTATGGTTCAGACTGGATTATGTGATACCGAAGATCACGCAGAAGGGGTAAATGCCTTTTTGGAGAAGCGGGAACCACAGTTTAAGGGGAGATAGGAGGTTAAAAACTATAAGAACAAGGAGGAGAAACGGATGGTAGAGAATCGGATCTACTGGAACATGGAGACAGAAACAATGTCAAGGGACAAGCTTCTGGAATATCAATGGAGCAAACTATTGCCCCAGTTACGATATGCCTATAATAATGTCCTGTATTATCGGAGAAGTTTTGAAGATGCCGGGGTGAAGATAGATGATATTAAGAAGGTTGAGGACTATTATGAAAGGGTTCCTTTTTTATCAAAAACCCAGATAATTGAAAATCAGAAAGCTCATCCCCCTTTTGGCGATCTGCTCGCTGTTAAACCTGAAGATCTTTCCAGAATATATATAGCTCCTGGACCGATAGCGTTGCCTTTTACAAAAGAAGAATACGACATGTTGACATCAATGGTAGCCAAGGGTTTTTACATATGTGGAGCTAGAAAAAAAGACATAGTGAATTTAGCTGCCAACTTTCACTGGGTCATTGCCGGAACTGCTCTTGATGAGGCATTTAGAAAGATCGGTTGTGCGGTTCTGCCAGGTGGGCCTGGAATGTCTAAAATGCATGTAGAAATGATGAGGTTAACCAGGACTACAGTTTTGATGGGGTTTACAATGTTTGTTTTAAAATTGGGAGAAACAGCAAAGGAGATGGGAATTGACCCCAGCAAGGAGCTGTCATTGAGGCTGCTTATTGTACTGGGAGATGTAAGAACCGAAGACACAAAGGGCAGACTGGAAAAGACATTTGGAGCTGAGGTCAGAGAAGCTTATGGAACTGCTGACCTTGGACTGATAGCAGCCGAGTGTCCTGAGGGCGGAGGTATGCATCTGTATGAGGAAATCCTTGTAGAGGTTATCGATCCTAAGACTGGCAAGCAAGTTCCTTTTGGTGAGAGTGGCGAAGTTGTGGCTTCCGATATACTCAGAAGGGCTATGCCAATAATCAGGTATCGTACAGGCGATATAACAGAAGGTTTAAATTTAGAGCTTTGCCCTTGTGGAAGATCAACCCCCAGGTTAAAGCGGATATTAGGAAGGACCAGCGACATTGCTAAGGTAAAAGGTGTGTTTATTAACCCCTCCGATGTAGAAAGCGTGATGAAAAGGCATCCAGAGTTGGGGAAGTTTCAGATTATTATAGATAGGCCAAGACTGGAGGACGAATTAACAATAAAGGTGGAGTTCAATAAACCAGTGGATAAGGGGAAAATAGAGGGATTTTTGGTTAATGAGTTAAAAGAGGTTATACGTCTTAAATCCAATGTAGTGTTAGTTGAAGATGGGACTATACCTCAGGATGCGGGTGTCCTGGATGACAGAAGAAAGGTTTGATCTTCCATATTGCCTTGATTACCCTTACAAGTATTTTTCAAAAATCTTTCGAAAATGGAAGCCATAAACTGCAAATGTTATTGCCTGTGGAAAAAGTCGCGGGTGTCTAAGCATAGTCCAAAAAAAGAGTTTCCAATAATGATACCTCTCTTTCCCTATTATACCTAGAAACAGTATGGATTTAAAGAATGCCCCAAGATAGCTAAAACGGAATCGGTATGCCTTTTTTTGTAATGGTTTATATCCCTTTATGAATGTTTTAACTCTTTCATAGTAATGTTTAGGGGAATAGACCGTGTTGAGAATCTTTCTGTAACCCTCGATAAGTACTTCATAGTTCATTTTGGGGATGAAGTTAATTGAAAAATCTGTGTTATTGCCGGAAGCGCCTTTCAACAATCGCTTCTCTTTATCAAGACGACAGTAGAGTTTTGTGCTTGGGAGCGCATGTAATAGACCAACCATTGCTGTTACAATCCCGCTTTTCTGGATAAATTTGATCTGTGTTTCAAAAATTGAGAGTGGGTCATTATCAAATCCAACAATAAATCCTCCCTGTACCTGCAAACCGAACCCCTGGACTTTTTTAACACAATCAATCAAATCGCGATTCTTATTCTGAACCTTGCTGCATTCGGCTAAACTTTTTTCGTTCGGAGTTTCAATGCCAATAAACACTGTATCAAATCCTGCTTGAACCATTAATTGCATAAGTTCTTCATCATCAGAAAGTTCGATAGATGCCTGTGTGATAAAAGAGAAGGGATGCTTTTTTTCCTTCATCCATTCAATAATAGCCGGCAAAATATCTTCTTTTAACTTCCTTTTATTCCCGATAAAATTATCATCAACAAAAAACACTGCATTTCTCCAACCTTGCGAGTAAAGGTTGTCCAGCTCTTTTATTACTTGATCTTTATCTTTTGTTCGCGGTATGCGTCCATAGAGTAGAGTAATATCACAGAATTCGCAGTTAAAAGGGCAGCCTCGTGAATATTGAATATTCATTGTGACATATTGTTTCATGTTAACAAGTTTCCAGAGTGGGAGAGGTGTCTTTTTTATGTCTGCCCATTGATTGGATGTGTAAACATGGTTAGCACATCCGTTTTGTAAATCTTCTAAAAAGAGTGGCAATGTAACTTCAGCCTCATTAAGCACAAAATGATCCACACCCTCGAAGTCTTCGTATCCAGTGGTAAAAAGAGGACCACCGGCTACAATCTTAACACCTATTTTTTTGCATCTGGTGATGATTTCTGTTATGGATTCTTTTTGAACAATCATAGCACTTACAAAGACAAAATCGGCCCATTTAATATCTTTATCACTCAAAATGTTTACGTTCATATCTACAAATTTTTTTTCCCACTCTTCAGGAAGCATTGCTGCTACAGTCAATAACCCGAGGGGTGGGTTACTTGCCTTTTTAAAGATAAATTTTAAAGCATACTTGAAGCTCCAAAAGGTATCCGGATTCTTTGGATAAACGAGAAGTATTTTCATCTTATGCCCCGTATTCTAAAAAAAGTTTTCAATTTTTCCGTAACTGTCCATAATTATTCCTTCCAAAAGCCCAAAATCGCTAACCGTTATTTCATTAGAATTGAGGGTTTCCATGATACTCAGGAGAACAATGGTGCCAGCCAAAATTATATCCTCTCTTCCCCTCTCCAAGCCGGGGGTTGAGCATCGTTCGTCTCTATTAAGACTCTTTAGGCTATTGTAAATGCTCTTTACCGCTTCTCTGGTCAAAACATATTTGTTTATTTTCTTTGGGTCATAGGCGCTCATTTCTTGGTCAATTGCTGCTAGTGTAGTGATAGTCCCAGCCGTGCCTAATAAGGAAGAAAAAGAAAATCCTACCCATGGCAGGGATGATAGTCTTTTATCAACAAACTCTCTTAAGTTTTGCAATTCTAAAGATGTTGGAGGGTCAGTGTGGATGAATCTTTCAGTCAGATATACTGCTCCAAGGTCTAAACTGTGAGTCGTTACAGGGATTTTGCCTTCAATGATGATAAATTCCGTGCTTCCTCCTCCAATATCTATGACTAAGGCTCTACCAATAACTTCGTTTATAATCGATAGAACACCTGTTAATGTCATACTGGCCTCTTCTTTTTCTGAAACGACCTGTATTTCTAAACCTGTGTTTCGATAGACCTCCATTAGAAACTCATTTTTATTGACAGCTTCTCTAACGGCACTGGTGGCTACTGCTAAGGTTTTTTTTGCACTGTATTCATTCACTAAGTTCAAATACTCTTTTAAGACTTTTATACTCCTTTGGATTGCTTTCCCGGATATCTCCCTTTTTTTAATAAACCCTTCTCCCAGTCTGGTTATGTTCCTCTTTGTCAGTATTCTGCTAAGTTCTTCTGTCTTATCTACATCAGCAATTAAAAGGCGAATGGTATTGGTGCCAATATCAATGGAGGCAACCCTTGTCATTACTTACCCCCACTACTCTCTAATAATCCACCTTTTTTTTAAGCTCCTTACCAGGTTTAAAAAATATGGTCTTTTTTTCAGGGATGTTCACAATGATCCCAGTTTTGGGATTTCTTCCATTCCTGGCGTTTCTTTTCTTTACTTTAAAGCTTCCAAATCCACGGATTTCAATTCTTTCGCCCTTTTTTAGCGAATCAATCATGCTATCAAAAATGACATCAACTATTACTTTGACATCTTTCTTGGTTATGCTAGTGAGGTTTTCAGATATTTTTTCAACTAGTTTACTCTTTGTCATAGCAGTTTCCTTTCATGAAGTTATGGTAACTGCTCAGGTGGATAGGCTGTAGACTATTAGCCTGTAGAAGACTATTAAAGCCTACAGGCTAACAGCCTTCAGCCTACAGTCTAAACAACCTGAGTAGTTACCTATTGGGAACAAATAGATAATTAAACTGACAACTTTTATTTTCTAGATAATTAATGAAATCTGTTGCCATTCGTTGGAATAAAAAATCCAGTATCGAGAATCTGTCTTTGGGGGGATAAATTACATTTGGTTCACCCTTGATACCTGCAATTTCAGCTGCCATTGAGATAGCATCTTGAAGGTTACCAAGAGAATCAACCAAACCCAATGCTTTAGCCTGTTCTCCCGAAAATATCCTTCCATCTGCGATCTTAGCCACATCTTCTCTTTTTAACTTTCTACCTTCCACTACTGCTTCAATAAATTGACTGTGAACACTGTCAACAACCCCACGGAGTATAGTTTTTTCTTGATCTGTTATACTTCTGAAAGGAGACATAACGTCTTTATACTCGCCACTCTTGATTATTACACTTTTGAACCCAATTTTTTTCATGAGTTCTTCTATATTATTGAACTCAATGATTACACCGATACTTCCGGTTATAGTTCCAGGGTTTGCTATTATTTTATCAGCAGCGCAGGCTATATAATAACCACCTGAGGCTGCTAGAGACCCCATAGAGACCAATACCTTTTTTTTCTCTCTGATCTTTTTCACCTCTTCATAGATTTCTTGAGTTGGCCCAACAGCACCTCCTGGAGAGTCAATTCTCAACACAATTGCCTTGACACTTTTATCCTTTTTAAACCTTAAAAGTTGCTCTATAATAGTTGTGGAGTCCTTAATTACTCCTTTAGTATCTACCACCGCAACCTTATCGCCCATGGCAAGGGTGGTATTCCCGGAAGTATATGTGATAGCAAATACAGTGATGAAGAAGACAATTAGGAGTATTCCTACTATTATAATACCCAGTAAAACGGGATGCCTTTTCATCTTTCAACCTCACATTCTATTTTTTTACTCAAGTTCTTTTCTAATTAGTTCCCCCAAATTGGAGGTGGCGGATTCTTTGTTAGCTGAAAATTTCTGAAAATCAGCTTTTTCTGACATCTTATGCAGTTCTTTAATGCTCAACCCGATCTTTCTTTCTTTCTCTGCGATGTTGATAATTAGAGCAGAAATTTTTTCTCCAACTTTAGCAAAATCTGCGGCTTTTTCCACCTTTTCTTTACTAATTTCAGAGACGTGAACTAAACCTTCGATCCCTTCTTCTATTTCAACAAATATACCAAAATCCGTGATATTGGTAACAGTCCCCGATATTACGTCACTCAGCTTATACTTTTTTAGCAGCGTATCCCAAGGATCAGGTTCAAGCTGTTTGATACCCAGGGAGAACCTTTCATTCTCCTGGTCCACATTCAGGACGACCGCCTCCACACTTTGACCTTTGTGATATAACTCCGAGGGGTTCTTTATTTTCTGTTTCCAAGAAATATCTGATATATGAACCAATCCATCAATTCCTTCCTCTATGCCTACAAATATACCAAAGTCGGTCACATTTTTGATGAGACCTTTAATCTTTGTGCCTAAGGGATATTTCTCTTTAACCACAGCCCAGGGATTTGGTTCTATTTGTTTTATACCCAAAGAAATTCTCTTTCTAGACGTATCGATATCCAGAACTACAGCATCTATTTCGTCACCTATGGCCACAACTTTCGATGGATGTCTTATCTTTCGAGTCCAGGACATCTCAGAGATGTGCACTAACCCCTCAATCCCTTCTTCCAACCTAATGAAGGCACCATAATCTGCTAAACTGACTACTTTTCCCTTAACCCTTGAGCCTATTGGATACTTTTCGTCTGCATTGGTCCAGGGGGCAGGTGTGATTTGTTTTAACCCTAAGGAGACCCTTTCGTTTTCTCTGTCAAATTTTATGACTTTAGCCTTTAGTTTGTCTCCTATTGAACACAAATCCTGAGGATGGGTTATCTTACCCCAGGATAGATCTGTGATATGCAGCAGACCATCAATTCCTCCTAAGTCTATAAAAACACCATAGTCGGTAATATTTTTTACCGTACCTTCAATTATTTGCCCCTCTTCCAGAGTTTCTAGGGTTCTTTTTCTCAAACTCTCTCTTTCTTTTTCCATGATGGCTCTTCTAGATAAAACGATATTCCCCTGTTTTTTATTGAATTTTATTATCTTAAATTTAAACCTTTTACCAATGGATTCTTCAAAATTTCTAACAGGGCGAAGATCGACTTGTGACCCAGGCAAAAATGCATTAACACCAATATCTACGGCAAATCCACCTTTCACCCTGGAAATGATTTCTCCCTCTATAACGTTATCTTCATCAAAAATTCTGCTAATTTCATCCCATACTTTCAACTTGTCTGCCTTATTTTTGGATAAAACCACAGATCCATTTTTATCTTCTCTTCGCTCAAGTAAAACGTCAACCTCATCGCCAATATTTACAGTTAGCTCTCCCCGTTCATTCAAGAATTCTTTAGTCGACACTTGTCCTTCAGACTTATAACCCACATCTACCATAATATTGTTTTCAGTTATCTGAATAACCTTCCCTCTTACTACTTCCCCTTCTTGCAACTTGTTTAAACTGTTTTCGTAAAGTTGCTCAAAATTTTCATCGGCATCAGAACTCTTGTTTCTTGAGGCAGTATCTGTGTCTGCATCCTTTCTGTCATAAATAGAATCTTTATCTTGAACCACATCAGCTTCTTTTTCCATTAAAAGGTTATCCTCCTAAATTATTTTTTCCAACAATTTTTAATTCCTCTAATAATCTCCAAGAACTTCTCTACAACTTCTTCAATAGTTCTGTCGGTAGAATCAATATTAATAGAATCAATGGCAGGTTTTAGCGGGGCATATTTTCTCGAACTGTCGTTACGGTCTCTTTGAATTATTTCCCTTGTAACCGTATCTAAGCTGACTTTCTCTCCTGTTGCTATTAA
>JBAZOX010000134.1:0-7134 GCA_041648535.1 Desulfobacteria bacterium
GCGGAATCCAGGCCTCCGGAAAAGGCCACAGCAACCTTCTTCACTTCTGGAATCTCAGTACCCTCTATCTTCTTTAGTATGTCTTTTATGCCCATCTTCCTTTAACCTCCTCTTATCCCAAGATAAAATTGGTTCAGCATTACTTTTCCCTCGCGCTCCCCTGTTTTTGAAATTTACTTTTGATCTTATTCAGTATCCTTCTTGCGCAAACTAATTCCGATGCAAGAATACCCAAGCCGAGCGGTATGACAAGGACTGCAGGACCGGGTAACACGATCATGGCGATACCCATCAGGAGGACTGTAAAACCAACGAGCATGACGATCAGCTTTTTGGCTTGTTTTATGGTCTTCAGTATTATGAAATTCATATTATAGCTATTATGCTCCCCCCAATACGTGCAATAGTAATCCGAATAACCTATCTAACCAATGGATACCTCTAATGATTATTCGGTTATCTCTTATGTATATCACCTACGCCAATAAATGGCACAGCTCCACCGCCTGTAACCTGGGGGAGTATCCCATTCCATTTTTCTATAGCCTTGAGATTTGCCTCTATCTTTCTAAGCTCTATAAGATCTATTGAAATATTCGCTCTCTGTAGCCTCAGGGACTCTGCCTCTGCCCTGGCTGTTGTAATCCTCTGCTCTGCTTCAATCTTTATCCTATCCAGGTCTCTCTTTGACTTTAGTGCAAGCTGTTCTGCTGTCTGCTTTGACTCAATGGCCTCCATAAATATCTTGGAGAAGCTGAAACCTACGATAGAAAATGCATCAACTGCCATGTTGTGCACCAAAAGTCTTTCAGCAAGGTTTGCTCTCATTGCCTCGCTTACCGCCGGCCTCTTTGTGATAAGCTCTTCTGCTGAATACTTGGCAGTCACAGCCTTTACCACCTCCTGCACTGCAGGGTCTATGATTCGCTCTTTAAAGTGTATGCCGATGGACTGATAGACAATATTTGCCTTGTCTGGAACTATATGATAGTTGAGCGCAACCTCTGAACTCACTTCTTGAAGGTCAGACGATGAAGCAGCGGCATTTGTTAAAGATTTCTGAACCTTGACATCCATCGCGACAATCTCCTGCATTATAGGTACCCTGAAATGCAGCCCTTCTTTAAGTGCAGCCTTTTGAACAGCACCGAAATTAAGGACAATCCCTCTTTCACCTGCCCCAATCTGGACCCATGGCCTTAAAATCAATAAAAACAATAGAATCGCTCCAATAATCACTGCCACCCTCATAGGGCCTTTCTTCATTACAGACTGCACTGCCTCCTTAGCCATGTAAACATCTCTTTCATCCATTTTTCTGCCTCCTTTTTAATAAAGTGCCTTATTAAGTAATTGCCTATACCACCCTATAAACTATCCTCGAATCCTTTCAATTTCAGCATTTCACTAGAATCCTTGACTCCTTGAATCCTCATAATCCATCAACTAATTTGGATATGATCCCCCATATATTACTTCCTGCCGCCATACATTGCAAATATTCCATATTTATAGAAACAGTCTACATCTTTGAATCCTACATCTTTTAAGCCATTCAATTGATCGGTTAGTATGTCGAGCTTACTATGATGCTCCTTTTCTGTATGCTTACTGATAATGTCCTCATACTTGCTTTCTAATTTCAACACAGTCTGGTTCTCGATTATCCATTCTTTCCATAATTCCAGATACCATTTCTCAAGGGCTTCTGTCGGTGAGAGGATAACATCTGTGTTTACAAAATAGCCCCCTTCTCTTAAGTGGGAATAAATGTAATTAAAGATGGATTTCTTCTCATTCATTGCCAGATGGTGAATGGCAAGGGATGAAACTACAAAGCCGAAATCCGGAAGTGGAATGTCTTTGTATAATAGCTCCTGAAAACTTGCTTTAATAAAGTGGATATTCTTAAAGCCGGCCAGCCTTTCTCTGGCTTTGTTCAGCATATCCTCTGAGCCGTCAATCAACGTGGCTGATATAGAACCATCAATTTTTAGAAGCTCATGGATTAGGATGCCATCTCCACATCCCATATCCAAGACTGTACTTTGTTGCTTGTCCCCCAGGAAATACCTATAGAACGATTTCAATACTTCCAGCAGTCTTCTCCGCTCTAAGATTCGGATGTCTGCCGTCTCAAGATACTCATAGGCAAAGTCCTTTGCTGACCATCGGGTTTTGTCAAATTCTGTCATGATTCTGTCCTGTCTCCCGTGGAGGATAATTCATATAACAGAGTGTCCGGGTTCCCCAATGGGGGATTTCCTTTCTCGGTAAAAAGCTTAACACAAACATCCACCACTATAGGATCATAAAGGATGCCCCTATTCTGTAAAATTTCCTCTAATGCCTTATCTATACCGAGAGCCGGTCGATAAGGCCGGTGAGAGGAAATAGCTTCAATAACATCTGCTACGCCTAAGATTCTCGCTTCCATCAGAATGTCTTTACCCGACAGACCTGAAGGATATCCAGAGCCATCCATCCTTTCATGATGTTGAAGCACGATTTGGGCAACAGGCCATGGGAACTCTATTGTCTTCAGTATGTCATAACCGACCTGGGGGTGCGTTTTAATAAGACCGAATTCAATCTCAGTTATCTTACCGGGTCTGCTGAGAATTTCCGCAGGTACAGATATCTTGCCCAGGTCATGGATAATCCCTGCTATTCTGATCCCTTCAATCTGCTCCTTTGAAAGGCCTATTTCTTTGGCTATAGTACAGCCTAGCTTGCTCACCCCCCGTTGGTGGCCGGCTGTGTAAGGATCTTTCGTTTCGACCATCAATGCAGCGAGTTGGGTGGTTCCCTCCATAGTTTTCCTTAAATTATCCAGACTATGTTGAAGTTCTTCTTCCACCAGCTTGCGCTCAATGATTCCAGCCACCACGTCACTCACTGCGCAGAGAAATTCCTCCTCTCTTTCGTCTCGGCGGTGTCCCTCTTTGATGTACAGATTAATTACGCCAAGCATCTTGCCAGCAGATAGGATAGGAATACAATAATGACCATGGGGGGACATGCCCTCATATCGATTCTCATGACGATCATCAACACGATCAGCAAATTCTATCTGGCCTGACAGTGCCGCCCGACCACAAAGGCACCGACCGAAGGAAACTTGTCTACACATGTTCAGCGCTGGCGGCGACAGGTTGTGGTGAACCTTCATGACCAGCACCCCTGGATCGTCTTCCAGCATAAAAATGCTTCCTTTGCTTTCCAGTGCTAGCCATGGAACAGAGATTATATGCTCCATGATGAGTTGTAACTGCTCTTTAAGGGAAATATCCAGTAACGAGATACGCAGCAATGCGCTGAGAACACTTTGAATCTGATAATTGTGCAGGATTTTTTGTTCCGCTTGCTTCTTCTCAGTAATGTCTTGAGTCATGTGTAAGAAGATCGCTCGATCGTGTGAAGTCCGAAGTCTGGTCGGGTAGATCGCCGACGCTACCCATCGTCCGGAGGTGGGGTCAAAAAGCTCCCGTTCGACAGCGTGCCCTTTCTCTACAGCTTCCTCCAGGGGACAGCCAGGGAATGGCGCATCGAGTCCATGCACCACCTTGGGGCAGTACTTACCAATGATGTTCTCCGGATCTACGCCCAGATCTTCTTTAATTGCCTTATTGGCCAGCAGGATGTGGTGGTCTGCATCAACCAACATGACGTAGAAAGGAAGACCATCCACAGTATCAAGTATCTTTGAAGCCACAACAGGATCGAGACCTTGTTTATCCTCTTTTCTCTTATTTTCATCTTTCATCTTGTACCTCTACTCACCCTTCAACTCTATCTCATGAACCTCACCAAACTCAGACAGTGGTTTATCAAAATCCTTACTTTTACCCACCACAACAAGAATGGATCTATCCGGGTAAAGATGCTTTTTTGCCACCCTTTTAATATCCTCAAGGGTAACCTTGGATATGTTTTCCTGATACCTCTCTAAAAAATCCTCCGGCAGGTTGTCATAGTCTATGATCATCTGCTGGTTAACTACACTGGCAGAAGAAGTAAAAGAAAAGATGAATTTATTAACGATAGACTCTTTTGCCCACTGAAGCTCTTTTTCTGTGACGCCATTTTTCTTTAGGTCTCTTATAATGTTATAGATCAGGGATATGACATTGGAGGTAGTAACGGACTTGGTCTGGCATATAACAGCAAACACCCCATATTCCACATCACCCCTGTAAATACTCCCCACACTGTACGCAAGACCTCTATTAGACCTGATTTCTGAAGTCAACCTGGAATTGAAACCAGATTCTCCTAAGATAAAGTTCAATACCTTAAATGGAAAATAGTCAGGATGGGTTTTTCTCACCGCCAGATGCCCAAGTATAATTGTGGACTGAGGTACATCCTTAAAGGCATAATTTATGGATTTTTCAAAGGAATATAAAGGAGGAGGCTCTTTGGGTATCTTTATCCCGGTTTTTTCCCAGCCCTGGAAAGCCTTCTCGACCTTTTTCACTATCTCATCCTTCTGAAAGTCTCCGGAGATAGCAAGTATTACATTTTCCGGGCGGAAGAACCTGTTGTGAAACTCAACCAAATCTGTTCTGGTAATGGCGTTAATTGATTCAACCGTGGATATCCTGCCTCTGGGATTATCCTTGTGTAAAATTCTTTTGAATTCTCTGAAGGCTATGCTGTCCGGATTGTCGTTCCTGCGTCTTATAGCTTCAATCTCCTGTTTTTTAGCCAGGTCTAGCTTTTCCTGATCAAATCTTGGGTTCATAATAATGTCAGCAAATATCTTGATACCAATGTCTGTATCCTTTTTCATCACGGAAAGGGAGGCAGACCCGGACTCGCTTCCAATACCTGTCTCTACAGAGCCTGCAATATACTCCAATTGGTCGTTTATCTCGTCTGGGTTCATAGAACGGGTACCCCCTGTCCTCATAACCGCACCGGTTAACTCAGCCAAACCTGTCTTATCCTCAGGTTCGTAAACCGAGCCTGTCCTGATAACCGCAGACAGATTCAACACAGGAAGCTCATGGTCCTCCAGAATATATAGAATAATACCATTATCCAGCACCACCCTCTGCCCCTTTGGAGGAGAAAAAGCCATGGGTTTAAATGCCATATCCCCTGGATGCTTTGGTGGATTAGCATCCTGAGCAAAAGATGCCTGTCTGTTTGCGACTACTAAGCACAGGCAGGCTGTTACTGCTATGACTGTCAAAGATAACGAGATAAGTGATGCCTTTCTTCTCTTCATTCTATTTGCCCTTCTTTACCAGCTCAGCCACGGTCCTGTTATCCTCCATAAGATACTTCCTGGCAGCCTTCATTATATCTTGAGGGGTTATTCGTTCTATTACATCCAATTGATCCTCTATATATCTCCAATCTCCTGCAACGGTCTGGTAATAAGAGAGCTTACCTGACAACCCGGAATTAGAGTTAAGCGCTCTTATAAAATCAGCCTGTAACTGGTTTTTTACCTTGTTAAGTTCCCTTTCCGTTACCGGTTCTCTTTTCAATGTCTCTATTTCCTTATAGATGGAATGCTCTAACTCAGCAGTGGTATGTGGGTGTCTTGAAGTAGCAAATACAGCAAAAAGATTGGGGTATCTTGCGCCTGGAAGCCCGTTAGCCGTCTCTGCACTGACAGCAATCTTTTCCTCCTCTATCAACCTTTTATAAAACCTGGAGGTTCGGCCCCTGGACAGTATGCTGTCTATGACATCGAATACGTAATCGTCAAAATCAGGCACAGTTGGTTTGTGGTACCCTATAATCAAGCTGGGATTTGCATCGAATTTCACCTTTATCCTTCTCTCTCCCATCTGTTCCGGTTCCTTTGTGGGAATAAACGGTGGAATAGGTTGAGAAGGAATATGTTCAAAGTATTTTTTTATAATCTCCAAAGTTTTTGAGGGTTCTATATCACCCACTACTGCTACTACAGTGTTATTTGGGGCATAATAGGTCTTAAAAAACCTCTCGGTTGTTCTCTTTTTTAAAAACATTAAATCTGACACCCAGCCAATTATCGGCCTTCTATACGGATGGGCTATAAATGCCGATGCCATAAAGTTTTCATAGAGTTTCCCATCAGGGTCAGACTCGATCCTCTGCCTCCTCTCTTCCATAACCACATCTCTCTCGGAGTAGAATTCCCGAAGTACCGGGTTCAACATCCTGTCCGACTCTATTTTGGCCCAAAGCTCGACCCTGTTCGATGGAAGGCTAACCATGTACCTTGTAACATCGTAGCTTGTTGAGGCATTTAAACCAACCCCTCCGTTTTTTGAATATATTGAATCTATCTCATCCTTTACCACATATCTTTTATGCCTTTTCTGTAATCCTGCCAATTCAGCCTTTAACTTGTTTATCTTAGCCTCGTCTGCTTTCTTGCCCTTAAGTATCTCGTTATCAAGCCTTACAGCTACCCTGTCGATTTCATCCAATACCTTCTTTTCCTTTATGTAGTCCCTTGTCCCCAATATCTTTGTGCCTTTAAACAGCATGTGTTCCAACAGATGGGCTGTCCCTGAAATCCCGGAATACTCATCTGCCGATCCAACTTTAAAGCTCATGAAGAAGGATACCGTGGGAGAATAATGCCGCTTAAGCATGAGAATCTTCATGCCGTTTTTCAGGGTATGCTCCTCCACACGACCTTTAAGACTCAGCGCCCATGTTACAGAGGCGGTCAGCAAGAACACAAACAAGACAAAGAAAACAACTATATACTTTTTGATTCCCTTCATAAAAACCTTTCCAGTATTCTATTTTCCTCTTTCCATTTCTTACAAAGCCTATCGGCAGGCATCTACTGCCGCAAATCACCCTCCCCTATCAAAACTATCCCTGCCATCATTCCCATGGGGACATCATCCGGATTGCTGTCTTTTGTGATTTTACTTATCTGCCAACCTAGCACCTTGCTCAGTTTAAAGAAGTTTACTCCTAACCCCGACAGGGATGGCCTTGCCAGGTTAGGAAACCTGCAATCGCCGCCCTCATTTAAAACCCTGCACTCATCATATCCGCTACAAAAAATTCGCTTGCAAGAACCTGCGGCAAGTCCTTTTGAGTTTGTATGTCCGTCATCTATTGCAAACTGCTCAATATTTGCAGCAGTTTCATGAATAATTCTGGCTACAT
>JBAZOX010000135.1:0-7114 GCA_041648535.1 Desulfobacteria bacterium
AAAATTGTCTCAATTGTAAATATTGTAAGGTGATGTATTATCCCATATTTATATATTACTAAAACCTCTAAAAGACCAACTGAAAAGGTCATACTAGGACTTCACCATAAGTAGAAAATGCTGGCATGGTAATTGCTTCTCTATTATTATTAATTCATGTTTGTTCTAGATAATAATCAGGTGCCCCTCTCATAGTATTCGAATTGGGTTCGATTTCGCATGTTATAGTTGATCATTCCCCCTTGGAGCTGAGAGAGATAAAGTTATTAATTAAGCTTTCTGTTAAAGTAGTAACAAGTTAATTAAGATAGAGAGGGGCATTCTACACACCTTAGTATAAAGAAGGTTCGTCACCACAAAAAAGGCGGGGTGGTGACTCTTACAGAAGCTTTATTCTTTTCACTTCTGTAAGACTCCTTTCGATAGCGAGGGTGCCCGCCACCCCTCGCAGAAAAAAACATCTCTTATATTAATCTGTTAACAAGTAGCACTCTCCCCTGTTCACAAAAATTTCTCTACTCTGAATAGCACCCCATCTGTTACCATTGTAATTGCGCCGTCTGTGTCTGTTCGATATGTTCTGCTGTCTAAATCTCTATATCTCTCAAGAACCTGCATCTTTGGAAAACCAAATCTATTTTTATATCCAACACTAAAGACAGCATAAGTGGGATGAACCTTGCCTAAAAACTCCTCTGTGCTGGATCTCAAACTTCCGTGATGGGGAACCTTTATTACCGTACTTTCCAACCTGCTCCCAAGTTGAACAAGCTTTTTTTCTGCCTCTCCTTCTATATCCCCTGTAAAGAGGAAACTAACCTTTTTAAAACTCAGCTTAACAACAACTGAATTATTATTAAAAGATGATTGAATGTTCATACCTTCTCCTTGAAACAACTGGACAGGGGGATTATATATATCCACTCTGACCCCATTAATATACTTAGGGAGAGTTTCAACATTCATCGTTACCTTCTTTATCCCTCTATGGTTCACTATTTCCATAAGCTCAAGATAAGATTCCACATCTGTGCTTTGTCCATTAGTCCAGATTTCCTTGACTTCAAAGTTTTTAGCAATAAAACGAAGCCCATTCAAATGATCGGGGTGAGGATGGCTTAAAAGAAGGTAATCAACCCTTTTAATTTTCTCTTTCCATAGGAAAGGGGCAAGAATATGCCTGCCTGTATCATAACTATCATTATATTCCCCCCCACCGCCATCTATTATCATCCTTTTCCCTTTTGGGAATTCAATTAGGGCGGAGTCTCCTTGGCCTACACTAAGAAATGTTACACGAAGATTACGGTTGAAATTCTTGGTATAGTACCAATAAGAATAGTCTCCTATAATTATTGCCAGTAATACTAAAGCAATGCACCCTGCCCTCTTCAGCCTATTTATATTAAAGAGAAAAACAATAAGTAGATAAAAGAGGACCATCTCAAATAAAGTAGGTGTTGTTGCCCGGAAAGAGACACCAGGGAGGTGGGTAAATAACTCCACCA
The DNA here is from genome assembly GCA_041648535.1 of Desulfobacteria bacterium. GTDB lineage: Bacteria > Desulfobacterota > UBA8473 > UBA8473 > UBA8473 > UBA8473. The sequence goes on from JBAZOX010000135.1 coordinate 1,509, forward strand.
GATTAATGATAAAGCCAGTAAAAATAGAGGCTAAATGAAGAAGGAGAGAGGCTAAAGATGGTGAAATAAAGATCGTTAGAGCAGCAAAGAGGCTCAGTGGTATAATGAGAAAACCGACTATGGGGTCTACCACTATATTTGGAATAAAACCCAGTAGAGAAACGATATTAAAATGACAGGCTACTATAGGACCTGTGCCAAGCGTAGCAGCTATGGATACAAGGACGAGAAAGCCAATGTATCTACCGATCTTTTTAGTTATAGAAAGGGGATGCACAGCAGATAGACCAGGGATCGAGGAGAGGTAATAGATGAACCTGGGGGTAAGGTACAGGATCGCTAAGACAGAGACAAAAGATAATTGAAATGAGATATCGAAGATGGAGGTTGGTGAGATGACCGTAATAATAAAGGCTGCCATAGCCAATGTGTTATATAAATCTCTCTGTCTATAGATTAAAATCGCTATCAGAAAGGCTACAATCATGATTGTAGCCCGAAAGACCGAAACGCCAAGACCACCTATAAATCCATAAAACAGTACAGGGAATATAGTAAGAAAACCAGAAACCCTATTGACATCAAAGGTCAACATCAACCTTTCAGAAGACCTAAATATTCCTCTGATAAGAAAGAAAGCAATTGTGGCAATAAAACCCAGATTCAGCCCTGATATAGCAAGGATATGGGCTACACCGGTAACAGTGAAGTCATCCCTTATCTTCTCTGAAATCTCTCCCATTTCACCGAGAAGTAGGGCTTTGATAATACCTCTGTTGGGTAGTTCACATTCCTTATCGATAAAGTTCCTTATCTTTTCTCTGAATCCCTCGATTGTCTTCCAGAAGTAGTTACTCTCCCCTTCACCGATCCTTATAATCTCCATACTGCTTTTAAGATAACCAGTAACTAATATGCCTTGAAGATATAGATGTCTTGAATAGTCAAAACCTCCCGGATTACCGAAGTTTGTCGCGCATTGTAACTTGCATATAAACCTCACCCTGTCTCCGTATTTCAAATCACTCCCAGTCCCTCCAATTGTAAGTAAAATCTTCCCGGTAACCTTTTTATACCCCTTCTTAGGGTAAACCCTCTCCGCATTTATATAGAGTCTCGATCTATCTAAGAGCAATTTAGGGGGTTCATAGAGGCTTCCCTGAACATTGATGCCTTCGTCTTTTAAGAGTTTTGATATGTGGTTATGGGGGATAGAAGGGAAGGTGTGAAGATTCATCATAAGAGATCCGATAAGAACGAAGACTACCGGAAAAAGAATGATGCTTAAACCTTTCCAGTTAAGCAAGATTGCGCCTAAAAAGATAAGCAAAAGAGCTGCTATAAGTATTAAGGTGGGTTTGGCAGGAAGATAAAGATAGTTACCAAGCAAAAGCCCTAACAGGTAGGAAATTAATAGGGTGATTAATGGTCTATACATCATAGGTTTTAATCAACGTAACTACTCAGGCACAAAGTGGCAAAGGCACATAGGCACAAAGCAAAGCGGAGCAGGGTCGTTTCATTGTTTTTTTCCTACTTTGTGCCTTTGGTACTCTGTGCCTCTGTGCCTACCTGAATAGTTACTAATCAACTTATAATAGATATGGAAGCAAGTGTCAACAAAATGCTCTCACTCTAGTTCCTAAAGGTTTTTAACCTTGTCATCAAAGTTCTATTATGTTACAAGAGAAATAAAAACAATCCATAATGCTGTTTTCTTAAGATCGAGAGCTTTGAAGAATTACCTCTTTTCGCTTCAGTATGAATTCGCTCTCAGGGGTACTTCTTCAAAGCTCTCGGTAGGTTACGCAAAGGTCTCAGATAGACACTGGACGATTATATTTTATCTTCGATTCAATGGAGGGGTTATGATTCGATTTAGTGATGAGCAGATAATGGTTCGGGACATGGTGTCCAGGTTAGCAAGGGAGAAAATACAACCCATTGCCATTGAAGCAGAAAGGAGGCATAGTTTTGATCCAGAGTTGTTGAAGATTCTGGGTGAAAACGGTCTCTTAAGCCTTTTGCTCCCTGTGGAGTTGGGTGGAGCTAATGCTGACTTAACCACATGTTGCCTGACTGTCGAAGAAATATCCAGGGTAGATGGATCAGTAGGCATAAGCTATGCAACCCATACTACCGGGGTTTTTTTTATAGTTGATTGGGCATCCCAGGAGCAGAAAAAGAGGTATTATCAAAAGATTGCCCAGGAGGGGGCATATTTCGGCGTAGCCCTTACGGAACCCAACGCAGGTTCTGATGCTGTTTCGATTAAGACCAGAGCAGAACGGTCAGACCAAAATTACATAATAAACGGAAACAAGATATTCATTACCAATGCTGGGGTTGCCCATGTCTTTTTGGTCTTTGCCCTTACAAAACCAGGAATGCGGGATAAGGGTATAAGTGCGTTTATCGTTGACAGGGACACCCCCGGTATTAAATTCGGCAAAGAAGAAGAAAAGATGGCTGTCGTGGGTTCTTCAACCAGAGAGCTCATATTTGATAATGCTGAAGTTCCGGCACAAAACCTCCTGAGCGATGAAGGTACCGGCTTCAAGATTGTTATGGCTGAGTTTATGAAGAGTCGATTGCTTGTTGCATCGATGGCACTGGGTATTGCCAGAGGAGGGCTCGATGAAGCGGTGAGATATGCTAAAGAAAGGACACAGTTTGGAAAAACCATCTCTGAGTTTCAGGGGATTCAGTTTATGATTGCCGATATGGCAATGAATGTTGAAGTTGCAAAAAGAATGATCTATACAACAAGTGAATATATAGGTCATGGAAAAGCAGGCAAGGAATTGGCCTCTTTTGCTGCCATGTCAAAGTGTTTCGCCTCTGACGTAGCAATGAAGGTTACCACAGATGCCGTACAGATCCTGGGTGGATACGGAATAATGAAGGAGTATCCGGTGGAAAGGATGATGAGAGACGCCAAAGTGACCCAGATAATCGAGGGAACAAATCAGATTCAACGTATTATAATTGCAAGAGATGTATTAAAGTCGTAAGACCAATTTCACCCCTCTCTGTCCGAAGGGCAAAGATTTATCTATTGCAAATTACCAAACCTCATGGTAAAATTTTTTCGATTATGTTTCCCTGTGCTATCTGATGTATGGCAGGATGATTTATAGAAGAAAGAGTGAATAGACTTCTAAACCTGAGATAAAAAAGAAAGGTATCTCTTAATGTTAGACCTAACTGAGTATAGAGATCATCTCTCTGATCGAACATTTCAGATTTTGACTTTAGCTGTTGAGGAGTCAAGGAAAAGGAAGCATTACTATTTAGGTATTGAGCATATATTTTTAGCCTTTATTAAGGTGGAAGACGCCTTTTTCCGTGATATCATGTCTGAATTAAACATTGATCCCCAAAATGTAACCCATTTTCTTAATGAACACTTAAGCGTTTCTAAACAGTATCTGGGTGTTGGGTTAAAGGTTCTCCCTGCTATAAAGGCCGTTTTGAAACTTGCATGGGAAGAGGCTAATCGCTTTGGAAGAGATATGATAGAACCTGTAGATATATTTGCAGCTATTTTACAAGAAGACCAGGGGATTCCGGTCAAAATATTTAAGAGTTTTGGGATAGAGCCTGATATTATTTTGCAGTTAATTGTCATTAAACTAGGAAACCTTGAGAAGAAGGGGGAAGAATTCAATAAGAAATTTGAACTCCCCCCCCATCTTAAATATTTTGGGGTAAACCTGAATAAATTGGCACGGTTAGGAAAGCTGCCGTTTATCATTGGGAGAGATAATGAAATAAATCAAATGATAGAAATACTTTGCCATCAAGAGAGGGCAAACTCAGTTATGATTATTGGAGAGCCAGGCGTAGGCAAGACAGCAATTGTAGAAGGACTGGCAATGAAGCTGGAATTCGAACCCGAATCTGTAGCATTACGTTTAAGAAACCATCAAATAGTAAATTTACAGATGAATTCACTGGTGGCCGGGACAATCTTCAGGGGTATGTTTGAAGATAGAATGGACAAGGTTATCAGAGAGCTTAAAGACCGGAAAAATCTGATACTATTTGTTGATGAGGCCCATAGTTTAATTGGGGCTGGCTCGGCCATGGGGGTGCCCGCTGATGCTGCGAATATATTCAAAGCAAGCCTGGCCAGGGGTGAAATTCAGATTATAGGAGCAACCACAGCTGCGGAATATAAGACCCATATCCAGGAAGATGAAGCTTTAGCCCGACGTTTTCGTGTCGTTCATGTTACAGAACCCTCTCTAGAAGAAACAGGACTGATTCTAAATGGAATTCGCCCAAGGGTAGAGAGAAATTATGGGGTTCAAATTACTGATGAAGCTGTTAAAACTTCTCTGGTAATGTCCCAGAGGTATATGCGATCTGTTAGAATGCCAGATAAGCCTATCTCATGGATCAACACTGCATCAGTAAAAGCAGAGATTGGAGAGAGAAAGAAAGTTTTACCGGAGGATATTATTAATGTGATTTCTCAAGAAGCCGGAATTCCTAGAGACATGGTGTCAAGGGACACTATAGAGAGATTTAAAGATATACAGACTGCTTTGTGTAAAAGGGTTGTAGGTCAAGAGGAGGCCGTTTCATCAGTAGCCCGGCAGCTAAGACTGAACAAAGGGCCTTTAAAAGAGAACTTTGACAGGCCGGATGGAGTCCTTCTTTTCCTTGGTCCCACTGGTGTTGGTAAAACTGAATTAGCAAAGGCATTGACTGAATTTCTCTTTGGAGAGGACAAGAAGATGGTTCGTCTCGATATGTCAGAATACAAGGACTCTACAGCCGCGGTTGACAAACTTATAGGGATGCCCCGTGGAATCGTGGGTTCAGAGAGAGGAGGGATTTTATCCAATCAGATCAGGGATAATCCTTATACCGTGGTTCTGCTGGATGAGATAGAAAAAGCAAATCACTATGTCATTAATCTCTTCCTCCAGGTCTTTGATGAAGGATGGCTAACAGATGGAAGGGGCAAAAGGGTATATTTCAGTGATGCGGTGATCATAATGACTTCAAACCTTGGCTCAGACGAGTTCAAACGTTTTGCCAAACCGATGGGTTTTCTCGACGATGGGCACAAGCATGATTCTATAAAAAAAGCGATATTAAAAGAAGTAGAGAATACCTTCTCCCCTGAATTTATTAACCGTATCGATGATATCGTTGTATTCTCTCCCCTTGCTAGGGAAGATGTAAAGAAGATAGCAACAATGTATATAAAGAAGATAGAAGCGTCTTTAGAAGCTCAAAATAAGGAGATAAGAGTAACTGATGAGGCTTTAGATTGTCTGGTAGAGGATGGTTACAGCCTAAAATACGGTGCCCGTTTTTTGAAGAGAACCATCGATGAAAAGATTAAAATACCTATTACCCTTCATTGGAAAGAAGGATCACATTTTACTGTAGATGTTGAGAATGGGGATCTATTGGTCAGTTGGAATTAAAAGGGGGTTATCATGAGCAAAGAACCCGAAGATATAGGATTTAAGGTTACGGATAAAAGGCATTTTGCTGCCAAAGAACCTGAAGATAAAGACAAAAAGGACGAAAAGGTCGTGGCAGAAGTGAAAGAAGAGGGGATAAAAGAAGAGAATAAGAAGAAA
>JBAZOX010000136.1:0-7046 GCA_041648535.1 Desulfobacteria bacterium
AGGTAAAGATAGTTGCCAGAAAAGGGGGAAGAGGAAAGATAGAAATCGAGTTTTATTCCCTGGATGACCTGGATAGGATTATAGAAACATTAAAGGGACGGTAATTCCATAATTACCAAACTCTAACTTCAGTGTCGGTATCCTGATGCGAACCACGATCAACAATCCGCTTAGGGCTTTCCGGATTTTATTTTACATACTTAAGGTTTTTATACCATATGTAGTATTTTAATTTACTTTTACTACATTATGTTGTAAACTATAGAGTACTGAAAAATGAAATATTCCCTTTGGAGGGAACATGAGCAGGATCATTAAGTCGTTCACCGTTAAACCGTTTTTAAAAGGCCTGAAGCGATTCATATATGGGTCAAAAAAAATGCACCAAAGAGCGGAAAAGGAAAATTTTCAAGTCTAACTAATTAGTTCATCCTCAAAAATAAAATATTTCCATTGGAGCAAACATGAGCAGTACTTATAACGCCGATAAAATTAAGGTCTTACAAGGGCTTGAAGCAGTTAAAAAGAGGCCTGCAATGTATATTGGATCAACAGGCATCAGGGGCCTCCATCATCTGGTCTATGAAGTGATTGACAACAGTATTGATGAAGCCCTGGCTGGCCATTGCGACAGAATAGATACTATTATACACATAGATAACAGCTTTACTGTTGAAGATAACGGCAGAGGTATCCCTGTGGACTTGCATAAGACGGAAGGGAAACCGGCTGCAGAAGTGGTGATGACCACACTTCATTCAGGGGGCAAATTTGATCATGAAAGCTATACAGTGTCCGGGGGGTTACACGGAGTTGGTATCTCTGTAGTAAATGCCCTTTCCGAGCATTTAGAGCTGGAAATCAGACGCGACGGCAACGTATACCACCAGCTTTATGAAAGGGGTGACCCCAAGACAAAACTAGAGGTCATAGGAAAAACCAAACGAACGGGAACAAAAATTACCTTCAAACCTGATGATCAGATATTTGAAGAAATTGATTTCAATTTTGATACCTTATCCCAAAGATTTCGAGAACTCTCCTTTCTAAACAAAGGTATCCTTATTACCATTGAGGATGAACGGTCAGAGAAGAAACACGAGTTTCATTACGAAGGAGGCGTTGTATCCTTTGTTGAACATCTAAGCAAGAACAAGACCGTAATACACCCTAAGCCCATATATTTTGAAGGAGAGAAGGAGAACGTCTTCATAGAGATTGCCCTTCAGTATAATCAGGGCTATGCTGAAAACATATTTTCGTTTGCAAATACAATTAATACTTATGAAGGGGGAACCCACCTCAGTGGATTTAAATCGGCCATTACCCGCACAGTTAATTCTTACGCCAGCAACAATCAGTTAATGAAGGACCTCAAGGAGAGCCTGAGTGGTGAGGATATCAGAGAGGGGTTAACCTCAGTTATTAGCATCAAACTCCCATCTCCCCAGTTTGAAGGCCAAACCAAAACCAAACTGGGCAACAGCGAGATTAAAGGAGTGGTAGAGGGCTTTCTCAACGAGAAGCTAGGAACCTATTTCGAAGAGAATCCTGCTATTGCCAGAAAAATCGTGTCAAAGGCCATCGATGCAGCCAGGGCGCGGGAGGCAGCGAAAAAAGCCAAAGAACTGGTCAGGAGAAAAAGTGCCCTTGAGGTCAGCTCATTACCAGGCAAATTGGCCGATTGTCAAGAAAAGGATCCTGCCAGAAGTGAGTTGTATTTGGTTGAGGGTGAATCTGCAGGAGGATCTGCAAAGCAGGGAAGGGACCGAAGAAACCAGGCCATTCTACCCCTAAGGGGAAAGATACTGAATGTGGAAAAAGCCCGATTCGACAAGATGTTGGAAAGTCAAGAGATAAAAACCCTTATTACCGCCCTGGGGACAGGCATAGGTAAAGAGGACTTTAACCTGGACAAACTTCGTTATCACAACGTCATCATCATGACCGATGCCGATGTAGACGGATCTCATATTCGAACATTGCTTTTAACCTTTTTTTACCGCCAAATGCCCGATCTTATAGAAAAGGGGTATCTTTATATAGCTCAACCCCCTTTATTCAAGGTTAAGAAAGGAAAGCAGAATAGGTACATAAAGGATGAGGCCTCCATGGAGGACTACCTATTGGAGTCTGGAGTGGAGAATGTAAGGCTGGTCACGGATGAAACACAAGGCCCCATCTCAGGTAGTCGATTGACAGGTCTAATGAAAAAAGTAATTAGGTATAAAAAGATTCTAGAAAAGGTTGAGAAAAAAAAGAAAGATGGGAGTATTATTAATATCTTGGCTCAGGATCATGCCTTTACTAAAGAGACATTAAACGACCAGAAGAGGCTGGCCAGTACAATAGAAGACATTAAGGTTCAAGTCGGTTTGTTACAGTCAGAGGCTCCACGGATTGAATTTGAATTATCGGAGGATATGGAGCATAACTGTTTTAAAGCCCACTGTACCTCCTGGAAAAATGGTACCCCTAAGGAAACCATTATAGACTTTAGTCTTTTGAATTCCCCGGAATTTGAAGAACTCCGAAAGTTGTCGAAAAGTTTTGGAATTACCAGCAAAACACCCCTTATCATTGAAGATAACGGAAGCAGGGTTGAGGTAAAGAACTTAGAAGAAGTACTTCAACATATCCTCTCAGCAGCGAAGAAGGGCTATGAGATACAGAGATACAAGGGGTTGGGCGAGATGAACCCAGATCAGCTCTGGGAAACTACAATGAACCCTGAAACAAGGACTTTCCTGCAGGTGAAGACGGAAGATGCTGTTGGGGCAGACTACATATTTACTGTCCTGATGGGAGACCAGGTTGAACCCAGGAGGGAATTCATCTATAAACATGCCATGGATGTCAGGAATTTGGATATATAAGCTATAGTGAACAGTGAACACTGATCACTAACCACTATTTAAACCCTTGAGGAGCATATGCATTTACAACAACAGAAGATACCTGTAAGTATTGAAGATGAAATGAAAAAATCCTATATGGATTATGCAATGAGCGTCATTGTAGGCAGGGCACTACCCGACGTGAGAGACGGATTAAAACCCGTACATCGAAGAATTCTCTATGCTATGAACGAGATGGGTAATGATTGGAATAAGCCGTATAAGAAATCCGCCAGGATTGTCGGTGATGTTATAGGAAAGTATCATCCCCATGGTGATTCAGCTGTGTATGATACTATAGTCCGTATGGCCCAGGATTTTTCAATGCGATATCCTTTGATTGATGGGCAGGGGAATTTTGGTTCCGTAGATGGAGATCCGCCGGCAGCCATGAGATATACAGAGATAAGGATGACCCGATTGGCTTCAGAACTTCTGTCGGATATTGAGAAAGAGACCGTTGATTTTGTCCCAACTTATGATAATTCCCTTACGGAGCCCACAGTCCTTCCATCGAAACTCCCGGATTTGTTGATTAACGGATCTTCTGGAATTGCCGTTGGAATGGCCACAAATATACCACCTCATAACCTGAGAGAAATAATAGATGGGATTATTGCCATGATAGAGGACCCAGATATTAGCATCGATGACTTAATGAGACTGGTTTCAGGGCCTGATTTCCCTACTGCCGGATTCATTTGTGGCAAAAGGGGCATAAATGAAGCCTATAAAACAGGAAGGGGAATAATACATATAAGGGCCAGGGCAATTATTGAAAGGAATAAGGACAGTGGCAAAGAAAGCATCGTGATTTCAGAGCTTCCTTACCAGGTGAATAAGGCAAGACTGATCGAAAACATAGCTGAATTATCAAGAAAAAAGAAGATAGAGGGGATCTCAGAGCTAAGAGACGAGTCAGATAGAGAAGGAATGCGGATAGTTATTGAATTAAAGAGGGATGAAATTGCAAAGGCTATCCTTAACCAACTCTATCAATACACCCAAATGCAGGGTAGCTTTGGTATAATAATCCTGGCCATTGTTGGTGGTCAACCAATGCTCCTAAACTTAAAAGAGGTCCTATACCATTTTTTAAACCATCGAAAAGAGATCGTCACAAGAAGGACATCTTTTGAATTAAAGAAGGCGGAGAACAAGGCCCATATCCTTGAGGGTTTAAGGATTGCCCTGGAAAACCTGGACGAAGTCATAGCCCTTATCAAATCCTCCGCGAACCCGAAGGTCGCCAAGGAAGGCCTAATGAGTAGATTTTCTTTGTCTGATCTCCAGGCTCAGGCAATCCTGGACATGAGGTTACAAAGACTCACTGCATTGGAACAGGAAAAAATCATAGAAGATTATATGGAGATTCTAAAGTTAATCGAGAAATATAAACATATCCTGGCAAATGAAAGGCTTGTTTTGGATATCATTGTGGAAGAGCTAATGGCATTAAAGCAGATGTATGGTGACGAGAGGCGAACAGAGATTATAGAAGAGGATACGGAAATTAGTCTGGAGGACATGATCGTTGAAGAAGACATGGTTGTAACCATTACCCATAGTGGCTATATAAAGAGAAACTCCATATCCCTTTATCGAAGTCAAAGGCGTGGTGGTAAAGGTAAGATAGGGACAACCACCAACGACACAGATTTTGTTGAACACCTGTTCGTTGCTTCGACCAGAGAATTTATGCTCTTTTTTACAGATAAAGGTAAGGTTTTTTGGCGAAAGGTCTATGAGATCCCCCAGGCTGGAAGGGTATCCCGAGGTAAAGCTATTGTCAATCTACTGAACCTGGGTTCTGATGAAAACATATCTGCAATCCTGCCTGTACGAGAATTTAAAGATAACAAATATGTTACTATGGCAACAAGGAATGGGATTATAAAAAAGACCCCTCTCACTGCTTACAGTAACCCCCGTGTCAATGGAATAATTGCCATAAATATTGACGAAGGAGATCGGCTAATCTCCGTAAGACTGACCGACGGAACACAAGATATCTTCCTTGGTACTAAATCAGGGAAATCTATAAGATTTAAAGAGGCCCAGATCAGGAGCATGGGAAGGGTAACCAGAGGCGTCAAGGGCATCAAACTGGCAAAGGACGATGAACTCATTGGCATGGAAATCATAAACAATGATACTGCCATTCTTGCCGTCACTGAAAATGGTTTTGGCAAAAGGACAAAGGGCTCAGAGTACAGGGCTCAAGGGAGGGGTGGTGCAGGTGTAATTACAATAAAAGCCACCCAGAGGAATGGATCTGTTGTTGCCATAAAACAGGTAACCGACCAGGATGACTTAATGCTCATCACTGATCGGGGGAAGATTATCAGAATCAGCGCTAAAGGTATTTCAATAATAGGAAGAAACACCCAGGGAGTGACGTTGATTGATGTGGACAAGGAAGAAAAGCTTGTTGGCTTAGCCAGATTAGCAGATGATGAGCAAAGCTAAGGGAGAATAGAATAAAAAAAAGGAATCGATGAAAAAAGAGATTGGAGTAATAGGGGCAGGGAGCTGGGGAACTGCCCTTGCAAACCTTCTTGCAGAAAAAGGCTATGCAGTTACCCTCTGGGTTTTTGAACCAGATCTTTGTGAGATATTGAAAAGAGAAAGAGAAAACCCGGTTTACCTCCCAAAATTTATATTGTCCGAGAATATTAAACCTACTACATCTTTTGCTGAGGTCTGCCTGGATAAAGACATACTTGTATCGGTTACCCCCTCCCACATAGTAAGAAGCGTTATTTCTCAGACCCTCCCATACCTGTCTGACAAAGCAATCATAGTTAGTGCATCTAAGGGAATTGAGAGTGATTCTTTGATGACCATGTCCCATGTGCTTAAAGAGGTCCTGCCTGGCAAGTTACATAAGACCATAGTCTATCTATCCGGGCCCAGTTTTGCGAAGGAAGTCATTCAAAAAACCCCGACGGCCGTAGCGGTTGCCTCAGAAAACATGGAGGCAGCCGGAATTGTACAGGAGGTCTTTGCAACATCTTACTTCAGGGTTTATACAAATTCTGATGTTATTGGAGTAGAATTGGGCGGGGCAGTAAAAAATGTTATTGCCATTGCTGCCGGAGTGTCTGATGGATTGGGTTTCGGATATAACACGCGAGCTGCCTTAATTACCCGTGGGTTAGCGGAGATTGCCCGCTTGGGTGTTAAAATGGGGGCAAACCCTTTAACCTTTTCAGGACTTGCCGGTTTAGGAGACCTTGTCCTGACCTGCACCGGTGATCTAAGCAGGAATAGGTCAGTGGGTTTCAGCTTGGGAAGGGGGATCAAACTGAAGGAAATATTGAATGAGATGAAGATGGTAGCTGAGGGGGTAAAGACCACCAAGGCTGTCTATCACATTGCCAAAAACCTGGGCGTAGAAATGCCCATTACAGAGCAAATCTATCGTTTGCTTTACGAAGATAAACCTGCCAGGGATGTTGTGATCGATCTTATGACCAGAGACCTAAAATGTGAGTTAGATTCTTACGATAACTAATTAGTACTACTCCGACAGATAAATCACTCTGCTTTTGCACAACTGCTTGATATACACCAGATTGGCGAATTTCATATGGGCATGTCTATAAAATTTGGAGTTGCCTTATTTCGTAAATATTCTTCAAATTTTGCCTGTAATGCGGAAGGGATAGTCAGCATGAGAATTCTCCTATTTCTATATAATCTTAAAAATGACATGTTATACAGAATGTATAAAATAAATTGTTGTAAAAAATCTGTCAAGAGATTATGTTTTATTTTAAATGATTTAAGTGGTATCTGATATATCATAGGGCCATGGGTTTGGATAGACAACATAAATTGTTATTGCATAGAGCCCCGAAGGAACCCATCGAGTTGTGGATTTGAACAGTAACTTGTAATCTTTCTGTGTATCACTACGGATGTGGAGATATGCAGAACTATAGAATAACTTGTTCCCCCTTCGCTTCGCTCAGGGGGAATGCGGCGCTGAGCGGTTGTGCCTGCCCTCCGCTTCGCTCGTGTGTCATGAAGAAAGGCGCAAGTCTTTCGTGCTGTATTAAAGATGAGAGCAGGCCTCTCGGTTTCGGTGACCAGAAGCCGGAATCAAACCGCCCTATGCGGCATTCATTAAGAGTGTTTGTCGTG
>JBAZOX010000137.1:0-7025 GCA_041648535.1 Desulfobacteria bacterium
GAAAAGGTGATCGTCTACAGCATCTTTCATACATCCCGTGATCCCAAAAAGTGGAGAAATCGCTTGGTTTGACTTGCCCATCTTTACCGAACCTGTCAGTGCACCTGCCGGTGTTCCGCTGCGCTTCACACCGGCAGGTGACTTTATCTAACATTCGGCTTGCAGTTGAACAAGTTACCGAGTGCGATACTATTAGGAGGTGCATCAGTTCAATAATGAAGTGCAACACGCCCTATCTCACCTAATCAAGCCGCTTCCTAAAGCGCCCGACAGCCCCCGCAAAGACAATCGAGCCGAGGATGGTCAATGCCGCAAATTGGGGCCAGAGAACATCCATACCTACCCCCTTTAAGAAAACCCCTCTTATAATAACAAGGAAATACCTTAAAGGATTCAGGTAAGTCAACCATTGCACCACAAGAGGCATGTTGGCAATAGGGAAGACAAAACCGCTGAGCATGAAAAAGGGGAGAATAAAGAAGAAGGTGGTCATCATGGCCTGCTGCTGGGTAGAGGAGATAGTGGATATAAAAAGCCCGATACCCAGTGTGCTTAAAAGGAAAATACAGGCAGCAGCGAAGAGAAGGATGACACTGCCGGCTATGGGGATACTGAACCATAAAACGGCAAAGGGGAGCACCACGACCATCTGACCAAGAGAAACGATGATATAGGGGATGGTTTTACCCACAATAAGCTCAATAGGTTTCACCGGCGTGACGATCAACTGTTCCATAGTTCCGGCCTCTTTTTCCCTGATTATGGCCATAGAGGTAAAGAGCAAGGAAATCAGCATGATCAAAAAAGCCACAATACCAGGCACAAAGAAGTTCTGGCTGTCAAGGTTTGGATTGTACCACGTCCTGATCCTGGCATCTATCTTTCCATAATCCAACCGCTGCGGATACAGTTCTCTGATTAACTCCCGATTAAGCCTGTCTATAACCAACGATGTGTAGGCAATCCGTACAGATGCCATATTGCTCATGCTGCCATTGACTAATACCTGGATATTTGCTGTCTCACCTTTTCTAATACGTCGGCTCAAATCGGGTCCTACCTTAATGCCGATATCTACTTTCCCTTTCAGGAGTAATTCTTCCAGCTCATGATGGTCCCTTGTTAAATTGGTAATTCTAAAGACCTTATTGGCACTGAACGCGTCGACCAGTCTGCGGCTTTCCTGTGTGCGCGACTGGTCAAAAAAAGCGACCCGTATGTCTCTGATGTCGTAATTAACAACATAACCGAAAACCAATAATTGTATGATGGGCGAGATAATCAGGATAGGCCGGTTTCGTCTGTCTCTGAAGAGCTGGATGAACTCCTTGCGGATCAGTTCACGAATTCGAAGCCATTTCATATTACATACCTTCCCTTTTCAGTACAACAAGATTTGCAATAGCCAGGGCAATGAACATGCTCATCAGAACCAGGTAACTCGGCCACAGGTGTATGAGCCCTAGATTTCTTAAATATATTCCACTCAGGATGTCTATATAATAGGTGGCAGGGACAATGTAAGTCACGAGCTTTAGGGCTTTGGGCATGTTGACCACTGGAAATACAAAATTAGAAAGGAGGAGGGAAGGAAGGTATGTAATCAGAACAGCCGCCTGATTGGCAACCAGTTGTGATTTTGTAACGACTGAGATAAATAACCCGAGCGTGAGGGCAACAGCAAGGTAGATAGAAGAGGCCATAATCATGAGCCAGAAACTGGCTTTCATAACCACTCCGAACAAGACCTGTCCCATAAAAATCGCCACCAGGACATCGGTGAGCCCAATCAGAAAATAGGGAATGGCCTTGCCTACTAAGAATTCCCCTGCCTTTATGGGTAGGGATCGGATCGTTTCCATTGTCCCGTTTTCGTACTCCCGTGCAATGACAAGAGAGGTTAACATGGCACCTACAATCATAATGATAATAGCTATGATCCCTGGGATAATGAAGTTTTGGCTCTCAAGGTTTTCGTTGAACCAGACCCTGACAAGGCCTTCAAGAGGTGGTTTGATTTTTTCCAAACCCTCACGATTGAGAAAATCCAGCAGAAGTTGCTTGTTATATGTTTCGATAAAAGCAGTAATATATCCCCTTGATATGCCGGCGAAATTGGGATCGCTACCGTCAAGAAGCACCTGCAACGGCGCTTCTCGGTTTGCCCTGATATTTCCAGTCCATCCCGGAGGAATAATAACGGCCAATTTCACACGGTTGTGGTCCAGGTATTCTGTCACAGTCTTCGTATCCTCGAGATGGGCAATAACATTAAAATAGGAAGAGGCATCGAGGCGGCGGATAAGGTCGCGGCTCAGATCTGTCTTATCGTGATCCACAACAACGGTTCCTATGTTGTTTACATCCAGGCTTAAGGCATACCCGAACAGGAGGATCAAAAGCAGAGGAATCGCAAATGCCAGATACAGGCTCCTGAAGTCCCTGATCAGGTGGTATATCTCTTTGCGTGTAATGGCCTGAATCTTTAAAGGGTTCAATGGTTTTCCCTGGACATTAAGGTTATAAAGGCATCGTTTAAGTCTGCCTCAGGACGATCCGGACATGCCTCGCTAATAATCTTCGCCGGACTGCCCGTGGCGACTATTCTCCCCTCATTGATCATCACAATTCGCTGGCAATGACGGGCATCATCCATGTAGTGGGTGGTAACAAAGACTGTGATCCCCTCCCCTGCCAGTCGGCCTATGAATGTCCAGAAGTGCTGCCTTGTAATGGGATCAACCCCTGAGGTGGGTTCATCGAGGAAGATGATATCAGGACGATGAAGCAGGGCACAACCCAGAGCGAGCCGCTGGCGCAATCCGGGTGGCAGTTCCCTGGCATACCGGTGCCGCACCTCTTGGAGACGGACCATATCCATGATCCATTCAATTCGCTCTTTCCACTGGTCCTGCGGTACGTTGTATATCCCGAGATAAAAACGGAGATTTTCGAGGGGATTCAAATCTTCATAAAGGGAAAATTTCTGGGACATGTAACCTATAGACTGTTTTATTTCTTCGGATTCGGTAAAAATATCATGTCCTGCCACCATTCCCTCACCGGATGTTGGGGTAATTATGCCGCAGAGCATCCGGATAGTAGTTGATTTACCTGAACCATTGGGACCAAGGAAACCGAAGATTTCTCCTTTCTTTACGGAAAAGGAGATCCTATTGACGGCTACAAACTGCCCGAATCTTTTTTCCAGGTTATTTACAACGATGGCATCAGAGTTTGAAGTTATCATGAAGAAGTTCCTTATCCACTTCCTGAATACGAGAGATCATAGCCTCTTCCAGGCTGGAAAAATGGGAGCGAATCTCTGTCGGGGTGGCTGTATCCAGAAGCTGTGATTGGTGCATCAAGCCCAGATGGTCACATTTTTCACCCTCGTCCAGGTATGACGTGGAAACGAGGATGGTCATCCCATCATGGCGCATCTGAGTCAGGATATCCCAGAATTCCTTTCGGGATACGGGGTCTACGCCGTTCGTTGGTTCGTCAAGGATGAGTACCCTGGGTTCGTGGATGAGGACACAGGCAAGTCCCAGCTTCTGTTTCATACCGCCGGAAAGATTGCCTGCCGGTCGGCGGGCAAAGGGGAGAAGGTTTGAAAATGCTAGATAACGTGCCTTCCTTTTCTTTCTTTCTGCGCCAAAAATGCCAAAAATATCCATAAAAAAATCGATATTCTCTTCGACGGTGAGGTCCTGATACAGACCGAAACGCTGTGGCATATAGCCTATCATGGACTTAACCCGCCTCTTTTCGTTTACCACATCCAGTCCATCGATGAAAATACTTCCTGAAGACGGCTTGATCATTGTTGCCACCATCCTGAGGAGGGTCGATTTGCCTGCACCGTCTGATCCAACAATACCGAATATAGTTCCCTTCCCTACCGTCAATGATACCTGACGGACTGCCTCTCTTTGACCGAAGCTCATCGAAACGTTATCTACCTTAATAAACGGCATCTGTTCGCTCTGATTATTTCGCTCAGGAGAGGCAGATGGAAGGGTATGAGAAGTATGCTTATCGTAACCAGGCATCGGCTGGCATTCCTGACTTTAATTCGAGACGCGGGTTGGGGATAGAAACCTTGACCAGGTAAACAAGCTTGACCCTCTCCTTCTGGGTCTGAATGATTTTGGGTGTGAATTCACCTTCGGGAGAGATAAAAGAAATACGCCCTGTATAGACCTTATCGGGAAAGGTATCTATCCTTACCTCTACCTTCCGGCCTGGTTTTACTTTGCCGATTTCAGTCTCATCCACAAATATTTTCAGGTCCACCCTTGAAAGGTCGGAAAGCGTCAAAACCTCACGGCCCGGTGTAACCACTTCCCCCGGTTCCACATTGCGGCTGGTAACGATACCAGAAAAAGGCGACTTCAATTGAGTGTATTGCATCTGGATTTCTGTTTGATTGAGGGATGCCTTAGCCGCTTGAACCTGAGACCGGGCAGCCTCAACATCCTTCTTTGCGGCTTCAATCTTTATTAAGCTGCTCCTGGCCTGTTTAACAAGGGCATCACCTTCGGAAAGCCTGGCCTTTGCTGTCTGAATGGTTTCCTTTCGGGCACCTTCCTTAACCAAATCGTAGGATGCTTTGCTGACTTCATATTCCCTGGAAGCTATTTCATACTTGAGTTTTACAGCATCCCAATCCTTTTCTGAAACAATGCCTTCTTGATAAAGATTGTTATACCTTTCTCTGGTTTTTTTTGTGTCTTCCATAATGGCATTTGCACTCAAAAATGTCTGGCGTGCCCGCTCTATATCCTGTGCTCTGTTGCCCGCCAGCAGCTCGCTTAGCTGCGAGCTCAAAGCCCTGACACCTGCTTCTGCCCTGGCCAATTCTGCAGGCAGGGTCTTCTTATACACCTCTAACAGGGTTTCAAGCTGCTGTTGATTCTTTAAGGATTTATCGAGGTTTGCCTTTGCCTGTTCATAGCGGGATTGGTGTTCCGATCGCTCCAGTTCTGCGAGGAGATATCCCTTTGCCACAGACTGACCTTCGTTGACTGCAACATGGGACACTCTGCCACCCACCTGGAAAGCAAGATGTGCCTGTGTTGCCTCGATGGTTCCCGAGTAGTACAATTCACTACGCTGCGTCTTTCGCTGCCCAAGATAGACAAGCAGCCCCACACTAACAAAGAGGGCAACGAAAATGAGAATGATGAGTCGTTTCTTCATAAGCTATTCTTCCAAAGGGCATCGGCAAAGCTCGCCTGTCGCTATCGATCGCAGATGAATTGCGATCAGGTGCAGCACCCTGCCACAAGTCTTCCTGGCATTTGGTTTCGACAATAATAATCCGCTTGGCGGATACCTTAACCAGAAAGTCCGGGTAGTTGGGGGATTCGGGGAAATCTTTATGCAGCGCCATTATTTGTCCCCCGCTTCAAGGCGCTTGATTCCTACGTCGTTCGTCAGAAGTCTCATCTGCTGGATTGCGATCTGGTTCAACTTGCGGAGCCGCTCTGCCTGTGGTGTCTTTTCCTGGATGAAAAGGGCATTTAGATTTTCCAGATTGGAGAGGCAAACGAGCTGCGACACATTAGCGTAGTCTCGAATATTGCCCTTCTCGCCCGGATGGCTGTCGCGCCATTCCTTCGCGGTCATGCCGAATAAGGCCATGTTCAGGACATCCGCTTCCGAGGCGTAAATCAGGTTTGTCTGTTGCGGAGTGAGTTCCGGCGGTATCAAGTTTTCTTTGATGGCGTCGGTATGAATCCGGTAGTTGATTCTGGTCAGATTCCGCCGGATATCCCAGCCGAGTTGCTTGTGCTCTTCGTCCTTTAATCGCTGAAAC
Source organism: Desulfobacteria bacterium (assembly GCA_041648535.1). Classification (GTDB taxonomy): domain Bacteria; phylum Desulfobacterota; class UBA8473; order UBA8473; family UBA8473; genus UBA8473. The sequence continues at coordinate 5,825 of JBAZOX010000137.1, forward strand.
TCCATGATGAGATAAAGCTTGAACTGCGGCGATATCCACGAGGCAAATTCAAACGCAATATCACGATGGGCGAAAGTCCCTCCGCCATAACGTCCTGATTTTGAGAAAAATCCGATGGCATGTGTTGCTTCAATCCATTTACGGGGCGTCAGATTAAAACTGTTCAAACCAGCTTGACTTTTAAAGGTTACGAATTCGTTACTGTTAAAATTCGGATTGTGCAATTCCTCCCATATTCCTATGAACTCCAAGGTGTTGCGATTACGCATCCAGCTATAAATCATCGTATCGTCACCGAAGTTTTTAACCATATCCGTCAACGAAATATAATCCTGTTCGTTTTTCTGATAATAGGCGATTGTTGCTCCAAGAACGGTTACTTTATCCATTTTGTCATCCCTCACATTCAATCCAAACCCGTCGAATTCGACGGGTTTAAAATCCAGATTGTTCAAATGCTCCTATATGCCCATGAATTCGATCGTATTCCTGTTTCTAAGTCAATTTCTGATTAAGTCATCCGTTCTATCCGGGTTCTTATATCTGGCTATATCGGTTAGACAGATGTAGTCCTCTTCCTTTTTTGAGTAGAGGGAAATCTCTTTTTCCAACACGTTAATCTTTTTCACTGTCTTTTCCCTCCCACTGCCAAATCCACAATCGTCATGGTGTCGTTTCCGAATATGTCCACCACCTTGACCGCCAGCTTGCGCCGCCCCGGCGGACATTCGTGGAAGACGCTGGTCAATTCCAGCTTGCGGTCTTTTTTGGTACGGAACTCCTTCACTTTCCTGCGCAGTTGCGATACCAGGGGTGGCATGAGTTTTTCCATACTGATCTCGCTCAAGGCTTCATCGGCAGGGAACCAGCGGATGGCCGGGTCGAGGATGGCGTGGGGCGATTCGGGGAAGTTGGGATGTAAAGCCATAAACCACCTTTTAACTTTTTGTCTGTTTCCTTAAAGAATCAATCGCCTCTTTTATGGCATTTTCATTTTTCTCTTTTGCCCATTCATCCCAAAAATCAACAGTGGCACTTTGAGGTTTTACTTTTGGTTCTGCGACTTTTATTCTGCTCGGCAACAAAGAAGCATCCCCAACAATTAATGCTTCACCAATATCAAGAATAGGTAACAGGTCTGCGAAATCCCCCAAGCTATCAGGGAAAAGCCTTTTGATTACAGCTTGGTCTTCTGCGTTTG
>JBAZOX010000138.1:0-7000 GCA_041648535.1 Desulfobacteria bacterium
GAAATGGGAATCAATGTCAAGGACCTTCACTTAAGGATGATTATAGGTGTGGGAGAACCTCTTTCGAATTCCGAGAAAATTGAACTGGAGGAACTCTTTGGTGCACCTGTAATGACCATGTGGCATATGATGGAATCAGGGCCCATCGCTGCAGAGTGTGAGGCAAGGAAAGGATTGCATATTTTTTCCCATCGGTCAATCCTTGAGGTTGTTGACCCTGAAACCGGAGAGCTCCTTCCCGATGGTGAAGAGGGAGAATTGATCGTAACCCCCCTGTTATATGAGACAATGCCGTTAATCAGATACAGAACAGGTGATGTAGCAAGGATACTGCCCTATGAACCCTGTTCCTGTGGCCGCACACTGCCAAGGATGAGCCTTATAAAAGGAAGGGTGTCACAGATAACAGGCAGAAAGGGTAAAAAGACAGGGCGGCTATAAAATTCCGGATATTACATCCTTTATCACCTGATAATTTACATATCCTCTTCCAAAGTAAACTCCCACTTACAACTCACATCCTCAGGAGATTTTCTGGGAGGGCCGTCCAGGAATTTTACCTTTACCCTGGGGTCAAAACTCTCAGCGTATTTCTGGAAAACTGTAGTTCCAACCGGTTCACATGTGAATTCCGTTCTCCCTGCCTTTTCCATTGCCTCAAGGGAGGGACACTTGTAAAGGGCAAAGACCCCTCTTTTCTCCGATATTTCCTCTATCTTATGTTCCATACAGGGGACAAAGGCAGACTGTTTTAAGGTTTCAATGATGCCGGGGATACCTTCCTCTTTTATTCCCAGGGTCTTTCTCAATAACCTTGCTTCATAAGGAAAGTACCCCTCCCATGCTTTTATGTCGATATCAAGAGCGTCCTTATATCCATGTTTTTCTTCCACGGCCAGGAACCAAAAACCGTCAAGGGCAAGAAACAACCTCGAATAAGCCTTTACCAGTTTAATAAGCGTTTCTTTTGATAATTTGGTAAGATCCACTTCGTTCATAGTGTTAATCTCCTTGTGAAATAGTTGATAAGAGAGTTTCACCTGAATTCAGCGTGAGTCAGGCAATCCATAGACGGAAATTAACCGTAGGTTTTGACTATCCGCTTGGCCTTGAATTGTGTTTTTGACAGAGTCCCTTTGGGCACAAGCTCGATCTCACATCTAATAGAATTCTCCTTTTCAAACGCTTTCTCCAGCTCTTTTTTAAATCCCTTCAGATCCGAAATCCCCAGTTTATATTCAACCTTTAACTTTAGTATATCTAACTCGCCTGGCAGATCCACAATAATTTGATAATCACCACTCAAAAAAGAATTCCTGATTACAAAGTCCTCTACATCACCTGGAAAAACTATCTTTCCTTGCACCTTAACCATATGGTACACCCGTCCCCTGATGGGGGCTATCCTGGGGTGTGTCCTCCCGCATTGACAAACTCCATGATCCAGGAGCATAGTAACGTCACCTGTTCTATACCTCAAAAGGGGCATAGCCTCTTTCGTTAAGGTCGTTATTACCAGCTCTCCCAGCTTCCCTGTCCCAAGGGGAGTTAATGTCTTAAAATCAACAACCTCGGAAAGATAATGATCCGACCATATATGCAAGCCGTCCTTACTGCTACACTCGCCTCCAATTCCCATAACCTCTGCAAAGCCGTACATATCATAAAATTCAATTCCAGTTTCCTTGTAGAGATACTCTTTCACAGACGCTGACATTGGTTCACCTCCCAGAAGAGCCAGTCGCAGTGAGGTCTCTCTTTTAATATCAAAGCCCATCTCCAGTGCCCTATTGATAAACGACAATATGTAGCTGGGTATGCCAAATATGACAGTGGATTTAACCGTTTTAGCCAGTCTTATCTGTTGATCGAGGATCATCCTGCCAGCCATGCCTGAAAGTACCTTTGATGCCAGCTTTTTCATAATCGGTACGCTCACATCCCATGGCAATAGGAGCTGTATTATGTCGTCGGGCCGTATCCCCGTCATTCTGCCAACCCTGGCAAAAAGATTGAATCCCTCTTCTACGTCCTTTTCCGTCATCATTACCGGCAAGGTTATCCCAGAAATGGTCCCTGAAGTCGTCATGATTTCAGTTACGGACTCCCAATCAACAGCCAGCTTTTCCTCTATCGGAGTTATTGCAAATTCTTCCAAATAGCTTGTCAAGGGTAATTTTGGCAGGTCTTCTAATGATTTGACATCGGTCGGCTGAATACCTATCTCGTCAAATTTCCTCTTATAAAAGGCAGTTTTTCTATAAAGATACTCCACCAATGTTAAAAATCTTTCTTCCTGAATCATCTTCAAGCTATCTGCCGGCATCATTTCAACCTCTGGTTCCCAATACATCTCCATAATTACTCACTCTCCTCCATATTATCTTTCCCGCTTTGATACTTCAAAACCGCCAGATTGTGTTCTCTTAGGTTAGTAGAAAAGCAGTGAGTACCATCATTCTTTGAAACGAAATAGAGGTAATTTACTTTAGCCGGATAAAGGACAGCTTTGATAGAGGCTTCCCCAGGATTGGCAATTGGACCAGGGGGTAGATTGGAATGGAGATAGGTGTTGTAAGGAGTCTTTCTCTTAAGATGCCTTCTGGTTATATTGCCATCGAAATTAGCAATACCATAGATAGCAGTCGGATCACTTTGAAGTTTCATACCCTTTTTAAGTCTGTTCTGAAACACAGCCGATATTAAAGGACGCTCCCACGATTTTCCAGTCTCCTTCTCAATAATAGAGGCCAGGGTGACAACTTTCCCCATTGTAAAACCCAAATCTTTTGCTCTTCCAGCGTATTTACTGGTATAAATCCTTTTAAACCGAGTCACCATCATTTTCAATATGTTGCTTTCGCCTATATGTCGAGGCATACTGTAGGTATCCGGGAATAAATAACCCTCAAAGCTACCCCCCTCGACTCCCAAAGAGGATATGAAAGAGAGATCAGAACACTTTTCGAGAAAACTTTCAGTATTGGCAAGTTCGAGACTGTCCAGTAAATCAGCTATCTGATATATATTATACCCTTCCGGTATTGTAACAAAGTGCTCAACTACCTTTCCTTTAACCAGTATATCCAATATCTCTAAAGGCACCATGGCTGTATTCAGGGAATACTCTCCCGGTTTAATCTTCTTGGTTGCTTGACGGCATCTAACCAATAAGGAAAACCCCCTTATATCTTTAATAATCCCTTCCTGTTTCAGAAGCTCAGCCGCTTCAGTGAAAGTGGCTCCCGGATGAATATAAACCATTTTATAGATTTTTGCAGAGCTGGCGGGAGTGGCAAGATACAGAAAAATACTCAGGGCTGTTAATAATCCCAGGACAATCAACAACATTAGGATATAAGAAATAGCTCTCTTCATTTTAGCTTACCCCGCCCTGCTGTCTAAGTATCCCTGCAAAATGAATACCGCTGCCATTTTATTGATAACCTTCTTCCTCTTCTTACGACTGAGATCAGCCTCTAACAAAGTCCTGTTGGCAGCCACTGTAGAGAGTCGCTCATCCCATGTGATTACAGGGATATTTAGACTCTTTTTCATGGTCTCTACCAGGGCTAGCACCCCTTCTGCTTGTTTACCTATGGTACCATCCATGTTCTTAGGCAGCCCAACTGCGATCTCTAAAGGATTATATTGGTCCATCAGTTTCCTGAGTTCTTCAAGGTCGCTATCCAGACTCTTACGGATTATAGTGGTAACCCCTTGAGCGGTCCATCCCATTTCATCGCTCACTGCCACACCAATGGTCTTGCTCCCCACATCCAGACCTATTATCCTCATAGGCATCCTTCTCCTAGACTTTAGAATCAGACAGGTAAAAACTGGGCAAATTAAGGAGTTATGATATAATATACGCAACCTGGAAGTCAAGGAATTTGGACGTTTTTATCCTTGACTAACTCACACATCTCAAGTAAATTAGCTAGGTCAACCACCATCGGCTGAAACCAACGGTTTAAGGATCCGAGGACAATAAAGGATCATTCCATGTTTAATGCGATAACGGATGTACAAGGGATTAAGGTAGGTCATGCCAGCGACTTTGAGGGGTTTACCGGCTGTACTGTGATCCTTTGTGAAGATGGGGTAACCGGTGGGATCGACATCAGAGGATCAGCGGCAGGGACACGCCAGACGGATTCTCTCCAATCACAGCATCTCCTTGAAGAGGTCTACGCTGTTCTCTTATCAGGTGGGAGCGCCTTTGGTCTCGATGCTGCCGGAGGGGTGATGGAGTATTTGGAAGAGAAGGGAAAGGGCTTTCCTACCTCTGCTACAAAAGTCCCTATCGTACCCACCGCAATAATCTATGACCTTTCCTTCGGAAGCCACAAGGCACGCCCCAATAAGGAGATGGGCTACAAAGCCTGTAAGTCTGCTATATCTGGAAAAGTCGAGGAGGGGAGTATTGGGGTAGGCACAGGGGCTACTGTTGGCAAGCTCTTTGGTGTCGAGAGGGCAATGAAGGGGGGGTTTGGCACAGCCTCCAAAAAACTCTCAAATGGCCTGATTGTAGGGGCTGCTGTTGCAGTAAATGCCTTTGGTGATGTAGTAAATAATGAGAATAGAGAAATAATCGCCGGTGCCAGGGATTCCGAGGATGGACATACGTTTATAAACTCTTTTGACCATATGAAGAGAGGAGTAACGGGCAAAGAGGAATTCTTTCAAAATACAACCCTTGGGGTTGTGGCTACCAACGCCGTTTTAACTAAAATGCAGGCAATCAAGGTTGCCCAGATGGCACACACAGGGTTTGCCAAAACAATATCTCCAATACATCTGTCCTCTGATGGAGATTTGGTTATCACCCTTTCAACACGTAAATTAAAGGCAGAGATTAATACCATTGGCCTTCTTGCTGAAGAGGCAATAATCGAAGCAGTAAAAAGAGCAGTCATAGCCGCTGATGGTTTCGGAATTGTACCGGCTTATAAGGATATTGCCAAGAATCGGACCCCTTGAGATGATGCCTTTTGCAAACAGCAGTGAAGAGATACTACGGTTACTCAAAGACGCCGAAGGATACATATCCGGCGAGAGGGTTGCCCAGGGATTAAACATATCAAGGGCAGCAGTCTGGAAACAGGTATGTAAGCTGAGAAAAGAGGGGTTTTGTATTGATGCCCAACCCAGATTAGGTTATCGCATGGTTATTCCCCCTGATAAGCTGATCCCCATGGAAATAAAAGATGGGCTCAAGACATCCTTTGTAGGACAGGAAATATTTTATTATCCAAAGACCGAATCAACAAACCTGATCGCCAAAAACATGGCAATGGATGGATCGAAAGAGGGAACCGTTGTCACAGCGGAGGAGCAGACTAAGGGAAGGGGCAGACTTGATAGAAACTGGTTATCCCCTGCCTATAAAAACATTCTGATGTCTATAATCTTCCGTCCAGAGGTTCAGCCTTCGCAGGTATTCTCACTAACAATGTTTACCTCTCTGGCTGTAGTCAAAGCAATTAAAACCATTACCACCCTAAACGCCTTAATAAAATGGCCCAATGATATATACATAGGTGGCAAGAAAATAGGGGGGATCCTGACGGAGTTCAGCGCTGAGCAGGATCGGGTAAACTTTGTAATTGTGGGAGTAGGGTTAAACGTGAATTTTGATCCTTCCATTTATCCGGAGATTAAGGATACTGCTACAAGCCTTTCAAAGGCATTAGGGAAAGAAATCTCCAGGGTAGAACTGCTCCGATCTATACTGGAAGAGACAGAGAAAGGCTACAATTTATTTAAGAAAGGTAAGGTAACTCAAATCCGCAATGAATGGAATGCCCATTCTTTAATAACCGGAAAACCTGTAAGGATAGCCTCTTTTGGCATTACAGAAGAGGGGGTTGCTGAATCCGTGGATGAAGATGGTTGTCTTGTTCTTCTAGATTATAAAGGCAAAAGAAAGAGGATTTTCAGTGGCGATGTATCCTTAAAGATTGACCGATAATTTTTTTTGGCCTGTTTGTAAACCATACAATTAGCAACGGTTGACATTAAACTGCAATCCTGCCATTGCGAGCCCGCCTGAGGGGGGTGTGGCAATCCCCTTTTTTTATGAGATTGCTTCACATTCGTTCGCAATGACGTCTATAAATAAGTAGCCGTTTGAATACAACTTGGCATAACACATAGTTATAAGGAGGTTTCAACGTGTTAAAATTTATTTATGGATTAACCGACAGGGTATTGGGAGGCGGAGAGGCTACCTTTGAGGAGGCATCTCAACTGTTAGAGATTACAAAACAGAGAGACATCGTTTTCTTAATCAGCTTTGCCAATAGCATCCGAGAAGAATTCAAGGGCTCTGTTATTGATCTCTGCGCTATTATAAATGCAAAATCGGGCAGGTGCAGTGAAGACTGTGCCTTCTGTTCCCAATCGGCTCATTACCCCACTGATATCGAAAGATATCCTCTGGTAAGTGAGGAAAAAATTGTAGAAAATGCAAAAGAGGCCTCTAATATGGGGGCGAACAGGTTTGGCATAGTTGTAAGCGGGGAAAACATCAAAGACCCTGGAGAATTAAAATCTATATGTACAACAATTAAGGATATGCCCTCCAGGGTAGCCATAGGAAGATGTGCATCATTGGGAACACTGACGAGAGAAACTGCCCGTGACTTGAAGAAAGCAGGGTTGGAGCGCTATCACCACAATCTGGAAACATCAGAGAGCTTCTTCCCAAAGATATGCACAACCCATTCTTACAAGGAAAGAGTAAACACAATCAAGATAGCAAAGGAAGAAGGATTCAGGGTTTGCTGTGGTGGGATATTTGGTCTTGGGGAGACCCCGGAGCAAAGGCTGGAATTCGCCTTTACCCTAAAGGAATTGGAGGTGGATTCAATCCCGCTCAATTTCTTAAACCCCATACCTGGAACCCCTTTAGAAAATGCCCCTCCTATCCCCCCAATGGAGATATTAAAGATTATAGCAGTATTCCGATTTATTCATCCTAAAAAAGATATAAGGG
>JBAZOX010000139.1:0-7000 GCA_041648535.1 Desulfobacteria bacterium
TTTGTCCTGTAATTGGATCCATTGTCACGGCAACATCCCCGGCTGCAAAGACATTCTGAATATTGGAGCAGGTGAATTTGTCAACCACCACGCCCTGGTCTACAAGGATACCGCTCTTATCAAGAAATTCTACATTGGCACGGATTCCTTTACCGATACAAACCATTTGACAGGGGATTTCCCCGCCGTTATCCAGCAGTACTCCAATGACCCCGGTGGAATCGGATAATATCCGGGTAACGCTCGATCCAGTCATCAATTTTAGGTCTGCTTTATTTAAAGCATTACGAATCAATACCGTGTCGTCAGGCTCCATCAACCGGGAGAGTACCTCAGGAGATTTTACGATTAATGTAACATCCATGCCTCGTTCAAGCAAAGCAAAGGCCGCCTTTAGATTCAGTAATCCGCCTCCCAGCATCACAGCATGTTTGGCAGTCTCTGCTCTACGAGCCATAGCACGGGCATCGGCTATGGTCCGTAACACAAAGACACCTTCAGCTTCTGTCCCACCGATGTCAGACGGAATATTAGGCCGACTGCCAGTGGCAACAAGTAGTTTATCGTATTGTAATTCCTCACCACTCTTGACAAAAACCGTTTGATCAGTTGTATTGACTGCCTCCACCCTGGAATTAAGTCGGACATCAATATTGGCGCCCTGATAGGGACCCTGGCCTATAAGCATCATCTCCGAAAACTTCTTTTTGCCGCTTATCATAAAGGGGATCATGGGCCGGAAATACGGCATATCTTGTTCTTTCGATAGGACTGTGACAGAGCCCTCTGAATCCAGTTTTCGGATTGCCTCTGCAGCGGCCATTCCAGCCGCGCTTGCCCCAATGATAACATACTGCATCTGTTTTACCGCCATTATTAACTCCCTTTTCCAGAGATCATTTCTCTGGCCGCATCCTGACGGACATCGCCAGAGAATGCCGCAACGGTCCGATAAACCAGAGCCTGGGTAGGACAGGCATCCACGCAGGCCGGAACCTGAAGGTCCGGACATCGGTCGCAACGATACGCCTTGCGGGTCTCTATATGTCGTCCAATGACACCATAGGGACAAACCATTACACATGTCCAGCACCCTATGCACTTATCACTGTTGGTTATGATCACTCCATCTTCGGTACGACTGATAGCGCCACTGATGCAGGCGTGCATGCATGGGGCATCCTCGCAGTGGCGACATAATACAGGAACCTTACGATCCGGGGGCACCCATTCCACATAGACACGGTTTTTAGGAGCCGGCTGTTCTGAAATGGCTTCGAACAGGTTTTTGCTTTTGGAGTGTTCTACTGAACAAGCAATTTTACATGTATGACATCCTACACAACGATCCAATCGGACAAATATTTCTTTTGGCTGAGACATAATAGCCTCCTATTTAAAATATACGGTTCTTCTCTTCATCATCTATCTCAGTCCTAAACCGGCACGACGGGCATCAATGGCAGCGAGAAGTTTGTCTGCTGAAGAATCAGGGTCAAGATCTACGATGAAGTAGCCGCCTGTTAAGTCCTTTATCTTTTCGGTCAATACCTGTGTTACCAAAGGGCTGCCCAGGACAGGGAGCATTACACCCACGTGGGTTGGCAATCCTGCGGCAACTGCATAGGCACCAATGGAGACAGCCTTTTCAGATACAGCCTCCGCCGCTGAAGCCACCACAGGAAGCTTATCGGTATCAACTCCCAGATAATTGGCTACAGCAACACATAAAGCCACTGCCCGTGAGTTATCTACACATGAACCCATATGTAATACAGGCGGCAGAGGGCCTCCCAGGTTATTTGCTTCACCTATGGCTGTCAAGACGGCTTTAAGCCCATCGCCACATAATTCGTCCACATTGGCAGGATTCATAAAACCATGGCGCATAAGGGCGCCAGCTCCACAACCTGTGGCAACTACCAGGACATTTTCCTTAAGCAATTTTCGCGCAATTACTGTAAAATTTCGATCTTGAGGCACTTTAACATTATTACACCCGGCAAAGAGACATACACCCCTGATGTTGCCTGCCTTTATATTGTCAATGAGAGGCTTGAGGGGGTCTTTAGCGTCCAGCCTTGATAATGCCGCAACAATCGCTTCTACCGAAAATCCGGCAACGACCGGGGTTTTAATGTTTGGAATGTCAACAGGTCTTTTTCCCCTCTTAGAAAAGTTCTTAATAGCAATACGGATAACCTCCCCGGCCTTTTCCGATGCGGCCTCTTCTGAAAAATCTACATGGGTGGCGCCTGATATCTTGCATATATCCATAGTAGTAACAATTGTAGTGCCCATACATTCAGCCACATTAACCAGAGAAGGCATAATACATTGGTAATCAACTACTATGGCATCCAATGCCCCGGTCATGATAGCCATCTCCTGACTGACTGAGTGGGTGCAGGCTGGAATGCCATGACGCATCATTACCTCATTGCCCGTACAGCATATCCCCACCAGGTTGATACCTGAGGCGCCGGCTGCCTTAGCCTCTTTTTCCATTTCTCTGGCAACGGATACTATCAGATCGGACAAAACCGGATTGTGACCATGAACTGCTATATTTACCGCATCAGCCTTGATTACCCCCATGTTTGCCTCTGTTACAACAGGTTTAGGGGTTCCAAAAAGAATATCAGCTAAATCTGTCCCCATGTAGCAACCAGCCAAATCGGCAACGCCACAGCGCAGTCCAGCCAACAACAGATTGACTGCATCAGCGTCCACACCGTAGAGGGTACGGTGCATAATCTCAGAAACCTCATGATCGATGCCTTTTGGTACCAGACCCAGGTCGGTCAGGACTTTGACACGTCCCGGAGTCACCACAGCTGCCGCCCATAAGACAGGGGTATCCTTCTCATGGAAATCCGCAAGGGCAGCTTTAGCCACATCCAACACAATGTCATTTTCTTTTCGTCCTTCGACCGGGATACCTAAACGGGCAGCCACTGACTTTAGCTTCTCCACATCCTTGACCATATAATCCTGCGTCTTACCTTCTGCCATCTTCAGCATTGTATGGGCCAGGTGTCTGGCATGTCCGGAATGGGCAGCGGTCCCGGCTGCAATAGCCCTATCTATGCCTCGGGCCACCATAACATCCGCACTGGCACCGCAAATCCCGGTCTTGGGCTCATCTCCGAACGGATTGATTCGACACGGTCCCTGCAGACAGTGCCGGCAGCAAAGGCCCGTCTCACCAAAACCGCACTGCGGCGTCATGGCATCATAACGGTCCCAGACGGTTGTGACCCCCATCTTCTCCGCCTTAGCAATCATCTGTAAAACCGCAGGATCGGTGCTTTTCTTTGAATTTTCCTTGCCATCCGACATAATCTATTCCTCCTTTTACAATAATGAATAGCTGTCTAACTGAAACCTTTCAAAACACAAAAATTTTTATATAAAAATAGGGTTCGAGGATTCCAGGATTCGAGGGTTCAAGGGTTTTAATTTCAACGCCTTTCACTTGAATCCTTGACCTCTTGACCCCTTGAATCCTTTATATGAAAATAGATCCAACTACTTGATAATTTTCATGCTTCGTTGTGCCCATCACTGGGTATGGAGGTTAGTATGATACCATAAGCTAGTTTTGTTACTCAAGCTTAAACCCCTTCTCGTGAAAGAGCCTTATACACGCATCTACCACATCCGCATCGTACAGGATACCGCTGTTCATGGAGATTTCCTCCAAGGCTCCATCCAGACCTATCGCCGCCCGGTAAGGACGGTGTGATGCCATGGCTTCAACAACATCGGCAACAGCCAGGATTCGTGCTTCCAGCAGAATAGCTTCTCTAGACAGACCGGCAGGATACCCCGAGCCATCCATCCTCTCATGATGTTGAAGAATGGCCTGGGCAATTGACCAGGGGAATTCTATATCCTTCAGTATATTGTAACCAACCTCGGGGTGCATCTTTATCAGGTCGAACTCAATTTTGCTCAACTTTCCAGGCCTACTGAGAATCTCTGCCGGTATAAAAATCTTGCCAATATCATGGACAATCCCTGCCATGCTGATTCCATAAACCTGATCTGCTGAAATGTCCATCTCCTTGGCTATGGCTGAAACAAGGGCGGCTACCCGGAGCTGATGACCGGCAGTATAGGGGTCGCGCATTTCAACTGTCGTTGCCATGGCTTCAATAGTTGACTCCATAGCCTTTACTAGCTTCTGTGCATTCTCTCTGCGTTCTTCCTCCATCTGCTTGCGTTCGGTGATGTCAATCACAATCACCTGCACCGCTGGTTTATCTTGATACGTGAACGGAGCAGCGACCACTTCAACAGGGAAAGCCGTGCCATCGAGCCGAATGTATTTGTCCTCCACCGGATACAGCCCTTGCTCACCCTCAAACATCCGCTGGATTCGATCCTTTGCAATCTCCCATCCCTCTGGATGCACAATCTCACTGATCGGCTTGCCAACCAATTCTTGCGGTGAATTGGCACCGATCATCCTGGCACCAGCTGGATTGGTGAACACCAACTTCCCTTCGCTGTGTACCGCAATCGAGACTGGCGCAACCTCCAGCAGTTGCCGATAACGTTGCTCGCTCTCCTTCAGCGCCTCTTCTGCCTTCTTGTGCTCGGTGACATCATTATAAACAGCAACCACTTCCCCCGAACTAAGGCGGTATACAAAATTTTCACGCCAACCTGAGATACGATTGTCTTCATAGCGCGAAATCGGATAATGCTCAGGGATGCCTGTCTGCCAAACCCGGCGAAAGACATCGAGCAAGCCGAACTCTTCCACCCCGGGGAAAGCCTCCGTCACCCGTTTACCAATAATTTCTGCTTTGCTTACCCGCTCGATCCACTCACCGGCAGCATTGAAATCAACGAATTCAAAATCCAAACCATTGTCCACAGCACGATAGATGGCAACCCCGCTGCTCATCCGATTGAACAACTCTCTAAACCGCTCCTCGCTCTCCTTCAGCGCCGCTTCCGCCCGCTTGCGCTCGGTGATTACCTCGGAGAAGAGGATGATGCCCCCTATTTCGCCATTCGCTTCATACCAAGGCTGTATCTCCCAATGCACCCAGTCCAGCCTCCCATCGGATCGAGGAAACGGGTCATCCTCGGCTTTTTCCGTCGCACCTGCCAGACACCGTCGGTGCACTTCTTTCCATCGTTCAGGAATTTCAGGGAAAACTTCATAATGTGAGCGGCCAATGATATCCCGCATCTTCAGGTTATAATCGGTCAGGAAACGACGGCTCGTTATGATGTACTTCATGTCCCGATCGAACATTGCGATGGGTGCCGGCGTATTCTCGATAAACTGGCTAAACAGTTGCTTGTTTATCTGTGCTGTTACGGGACTTGTCTCCATAATAAGATTAGAGATGTTAGCTTCCTGCCGGAGCATATCCCCTATCTTTTTCTTGCCTTTCATCGCTCACCTCAAATCCCGGCAACACAATACCTCTTTCTCTATGATTTGCCAGGTCAGCAAGTTTGATGGGAATTATAGAAAAATAAATAAGTATATCAACTAGTTATATGAAATATGAATCAGCAGAACTGGTTAAATAACAGGGGTTATCAAGGAAAAACTCAGGGGATGAAATGGGGCAAATAGTACAGTTTGGTCTTTTCTTACAGAAGTTTTTCCCTAAGTGGACTATTAAGGCATGATACTCATTGTATAGTTCCACATCCTTCGGCAGATTTTTCATGAATAGGTCCTGGATTTCATGATAGCCGATATTGGCTGAAATAAAATTATGGCGTGAAAAAACCCTTCTGGTATAGGCATCTACCACAAAGACAGGTTTGCATCCTGCATAGAGAAGGATGCTGTCGGCTGTCTCCGGGCCTATCCCGTTAATACCCAGCATCTTCCCCCTCAGAAGTTCCATGTTTTCAGAGAACATCAGAGAAAGATCGCCTCCGTATTCCCCGAATAAAAAGTCCATAAACTTCTTTAATCTTCCGGCCTTTATGTTGTAGTATCCTGATGACCTGATAGCCTCTGCCAGCACGGATTCTTCGATACAATACAACCTCTCGGGGTGAAGCAATTTATCTTTTTTAAGTCTGGTAATGGCCTTTTCAACATTTTCCCATGAGGTGTTCTGGGTAAGTATCGCCCCTACTATTACCTCAAAAGGACTGTCACCAGGCCACCATCCCCGGGGTCCAAAAGAATCATATAGCCTTTGGTAAATCAACATTAACGCTTGAGGCAAAAAGGATACCTTTTCAGGGGTTTTATGTTAACCTATTTCTTCCAGAAGTATCTTATGGTCAATTAAGGAGATCTTCTTAATCCTGCCGTTCAGCACTTTCTGTTCCCCAAAGATATTCCTGATAAATACTTTACCGTCTTCAGGCTCTATAATGTCTACACTTTCCATGATTAGTTCTTCCTTGCCATCTCGTTCTAAATATGCATTAGCTTCACACATTGTTTACCAACTCCTTAAGTTTTTGAGTTACCAGGCACTCAACTAAATGTGGTAAGGGTTCGGGAGTAACCCCTATAATCTCTACCTTTTCTTGCAACATAGGCAAGAGTAACTTTTTTGCCGGGCTAGAAGAAATAGCCTCAGCCATCTTTGGGGTAAGTTCTCCCATCATTGAATTGGCCATGACTATTCCCAAAGACCCTATAATTATATCGGCTGAAGGAACTGTTCTAACTATTGCATTCTCACCTGTTGCTCCCTTGTTAGCCTTCGCTCTCATCATGGCAGAGGTGGCGATTGAATTGGTCCCCAGGGCTATTATTTCAATCCTCTCTTGAAATTCCTCTTTCAATCTCTTGATAAGGGCACTACCAATACCGCCACCCTGTCCGTCGATAACACATATACGCATTTATATGGGTTCCTTATGTTTAGGCTGAAGTGGCCTAACTAGTAGAGCGTTTCGTAATTAAGATGTCATATCGACCCCTTCGCTACTTGTCATTTCGAGCGTAGCGAGAAATCTGTCTGTTCGCTCAGGGCAGGCTCCGGGAGATATCTTCTAA
>JBAZOX010000140.1:0-6986 GCA_041648535.1 Desulfobacteria bacterium
CACGTACCAACAAGCAGCAGCCGTTACCAGGAGCCTTCTTAAAGAGCTGGGTCCCAGCGGTATGGATATTCATAACCCATTGCTATACGATATGTACTACCAAAAACTTTACGCTATCTCAAATCCTCAGCTCCAGAAAATGGCGATTCAGGAGGCAATTCAAAGACAGGATTTTGTCGATGTAGCAACCAAGTATCGTATTATCGCCAATGACGCAGTCAATGTTTTCGTTCCTTACGGCCCTATAGACTTTGAGGAAATGATCGCCGAAGTTCACATCACTGGACTAACACGTCACTGGATCAACCGGGTACGGCCTTATACCATAAGTATTTTCAGGCCGAAAAAGGAGGCCCCCATATGGCGGTATGTTGAGCGTGTCCCTGTTAAGCGTGGGGAATACTCGGATGACTGGCTCATCTATCTGAGGAAGGAACATTACGACAGTCTGAGAGGGCTTGTTCCGCCATCATCAATGGATTGTCTTATTGGATAAACTCTAAAGAAAGGAGGGAATATGGAAGCAAAGGATCAGGTCTTGGATGTATGGGGTGATCTGGCCTGCTTTTCGCAACCTGTTTTCAAGGTTGAGCGATTCAGTTACCCCGTTATCACGCCTTCTGCGGCACGTGGGATTTATGATGCAATCTACTGCAAGAGCAAGGAATTCCGCTGGCAGCTAACCGGCGTTGAGATTCTCGCGCCGCCAAGTTACATTGCATTGCGCCGGAACGAAGTAAAGGAAAAGATTTCAGTAAATGCCGTACTCCGCTGGATGGATGGAAAAGAAACCCTGGAACCTATATGGGCTGATGGCGATCGTGCTATGACAGGCTCAGACGAGAAAGGGCGGACTCAACGACAGACTATGGCGCTCAAGGATGTGCGTTATCGTTTGCACGGCTGCATAAAACCGTGGCCTGGTTTTGAAAACACGCTCCAGGGATTGGAGGCTCAATTCCGTCGTCGTGCTGCAAACGGGAAGTGCATGTACCAGCCGTATTTTGGATGTAGAGAATTTCCTGCATACTTTGAACTGGTAGAACCGCGGGCACCACAGGCCGAGCGTATCTCCCTGGACATGGAGTTGGGACTGATGCTCTATGATGTTTTCGATCTTTCCCGTCCGGGTGCTAGTGAAGATAAATGTTCAATCAGCCTTTTTCGTGCAAGCATCCAGAAAGGGGAACTTAGGGTTCCTGCTTACGAAAGTGCAGATGTTCTGAAGGGCATAAGGAGGGCAGACTGATGCTGGAACTACTGATCAATTACGCTCGTACACACTTGCCATCAGCCCCCGAACCTGGCTTCGCGGCCAAAGATGTACGCTGGGTCATAAACTGCGATGCACAGGGGAATTTCCTCGATGTCATCGAGTTGGGAGATACCACTCGGAAGAAGAACAAAGGCCAACTATTTGTGAAATGTCCCGCTATGAGTCTCGGTGAGAAAAAATCAGAAGGGGTAACCAAAAGCCATTTCCTTGTGGACTCGGCAGAGGTCGTCATCCTGTTTAGTAAGACGCCTGATGATGAAAAAATACTGGCCAAACATCGATACTTTGCTTTTTTGCTTAGGGAGGCTGCGTCTGCCATGCCTGAGCTTGGAATGCTCGCAGAGAAGGTTCTCAAGCCTGAGGTACTCGACGCTATCCGGCAGCGGCTGGTTGCTCAGAAAGGCAGGCCCACAGACAAGGTAACTTTCAGGATCGGGGATATATTTCCGGTTGATTCGACTCGGTGGCACGAATGGTGGCGATCTTTTCGTTGCACTTTAGCCGCAGCCCAACATTCGTCTGGGTCTTCCGATGTAATGCGGTGCTTTGCTTCGGGTATGCTTGTTGAACCAGCCCGTATACATTCTGACAAGATTACAGGCTTGGCAGACGTTGGTGGCCTGCGTGCAGGTGATGTACTGGTTGGATTCAAACAAGACTCTTTCTGTTCTTTTGGACTTGAGAAGGCATTCAATGTTGCTGTTTCGGATGATATGGCCGCTACATATTGCGCCGCCCTGAACGAACTGATTAGGAAGTCAGGACAGCGAGTGGCAGGCACGAAGGTTGTTCACTGGTTTAAGGGCAAAGATATTCCAAAAGACGATGATCCTCTTTACTGGTTGCAAGAAGGATCAGGGGAGAAAGAACTAAATGCCCAGCACCGCGCACAAGAACTGCTCAACGCCATCCGAAAGGGTGCTTACCCGGACATTGGGGAAAATTATTACTATGCCCTTACTCTTTCAGGCGCAAGTGGCCGTATTATGGTGAGGGATTGGATGGAGGGAAAGTTTGAAGAGCTTGTTAAAAAGATATTTGATTGGTTTGAAGATCTTTCCATAGTACACCGAGATGGCAAAGGTCTTGCCCCGTCACCAAAGTTCATGGCTGTCCTTGGAGCTACAGTCCGCGAACTTGACGAACTTACTAATCCGTTCGTAGCGAAGATGTGGCGGGTTGCTGTCCGCGGGGAAATAATCCCGGAAGCGGCATTGGCAAAAACTTTCGGTCGCGTGAAGGTGGATATTCTGAAAGATGAGCCGGTTAGCCATGCTGGTATAGGCCTAATAAAAGCATACCATGTGAGAAATAATAGGATGAAAGGAGGGAATAAAATGGCAGAAGATATAAAACCTTATTTGAATGAGAACCATCCACACCCTGCTTATCAGTGCGGGAGGTTGATGGCGGTTCTTGCGAAATTACAGAGATCAGCCCTTGGCGATGTCGGTGCAGGTATTGTTCAACGCTATTATGCGGCGGCCAGCAGTACCCCTGCCTTGGTTTTGGGTCGCTTAGTACGTACGAGTCAGGCTCATCTCAATAAATTAGAACCAGGTCTTGCCAATTGGTATGAAAACATTATCGCCAGTATATGGGGCCATATAAAAGACATGGTCCCGGCTACCCTAACCCTGGAGGAACAAACTTTATTTGCTCTTGGATACTACCAACAAATAGCCCACAAGGGTACAAACACTCCAAAAAACGACAATCAAACCAAGGAGGTTGAAAATGTCTGACATTATCAAGAATCGTTATGAATTCATGTTTCTCTTCGATTGTGAGAATGGTAATCCTAATGGAGACCCCGATGCAGGCAATGCACCCCGTATCGATCCACAGGACATGCGCGGTCTGGTTTCAGATGTGGCCCTTAAAAGGCGCATCCGTAACTATGTCCAAATGGCCCGCAACAACAAGCTGTCTGAAAACCAAAATCCTGGATACGGAATCTTTATTGAACATGCCACCAATCTCAATCGCCCTATCGTAGTCTCCCACGAACAGACCTCCGGCGGGTTTAATCCTGACAAGGCAGCCGGAAAAGATAAAGTAAAGTTGGCAAGAGAGTGGATGTGCCACAATTTCTATGATGTGCGGGCTTTCGGAGCAGTAATGAGTACTGGTCCAAATGCTGGTCAGGTACGTGGCCCGGTTCAATTATCCTTTGCTAGATCAATTGATCAAGTACTTCCACTTGATATCTCCATCACCCGAATGGCTGTTGCTGAAGATGTGAAAGGAGCAAAATCGAGTGCAGATTATGTAAAATGGGAAGCAGATCAGCCTGAAGACAAGTTGCGGACAATGGGGCGCAAGGCCCTTATTCCTTACGGCCTATATTTGGGAAAAGGCTTTATTAGTGCACATCTTGCCGAAGGCACAAGGTTTTCAGAAGATGATCTCAGTCTTCTGTGGGAAGCTCTGCTTAAGATGTACGATCACGACCGTTCTGCTAGCAAAGGCATGATGTCAGTGCAGGAGCCTATTTTTGTGTTTCAGCACAGAGGCACGGATACGAATGATGCTCAGAGAATGCAACAGGCAAAATTGGGATGTGCACCGGCTCACAAACTTTTTGATCTTGTCAGGATTGAAAAAAAAGATGGGGTGGCTACTCCACGCTCTTTTAGTGATTATACTATTTCAGTCTTTTCAAGTAAGTTGCCAAAGGGTGTCCGTATGGGCTTTATCGTTATGGAGGAACATGGCTTGCCAGAAGTTCACTGGGACAAACTACCCGGGGGTTTTCAAAACATGAAGGTAGAATAATTTGGCGTACTCCGAAGACAATCTTATACCTCTGTCAGCCCTCCAGCATCTTAGCTTTTGCGAGCGGCAATATGCGCTGATTTATATAGAGCAAATCTGGTAGGAGAGTGGACTGGCAGCCGAAGGCAGGATCATGCATAAGCACACACACAAAACAGGGTACGAACTATGAGGCACTAATGGTACACCTTAAGGACAAGCGAGACGAGGTAACCCAAAAATGACCAACCCAAAAGACCCTCCCCAACTCATCCCACCCCACGGCGGCTATAAAGACCTGCAATCCTATCAGATGGCCGAAATTGTTTATGATGCCACGTTGGTGTTTTGCAACCGCTTCATTGACCGCCGCTCCCGCACACATGACCAGATGGTGCAGGCGGCGCGAAGCGGCAAGCAAAACATTGCTGAAGGCAGCATGGCCTCAGGTACTTCCAAAAAATTCGAACTCAAGCTCATCGGGGTGGCGCGGGCCAGCCTTGAGGAGTTGCTGCTGGATTTTCAGGATTATCTTCGCCAAAAAGAGCTGCCCCTTTGGGGCAAGGAGCATCCAAAGGCACGTGAAGTCAGGGTGCTTTGCTATCGGAAGGATAGGTCTTATACAACCTATAAGACTTATATTGAAAGCAGTTCCGCTGAGGTTTCCGTCAACACGATGATCTGTGTGATTCACCAGGCAAACTACCTTCTCGATCAACAACTTCGCGCCCTGGAAAAAGAGTTCTTAAAAGAAGGTGGTTTTACAGAAAGGCTTTACAGGGTGCGATCCCAGACGCGCAAATTTAAAAATTAGGTCAAAAAAAATAGGTCATATATGACAAATGAGACTTATACAAATAATGAAGACGACCTCATTATGCTTTCTGCTCTTCAGCACTTTATCTTCTGCCCTCGCCAGTGCGCCTTCATCCACATCGAGCAAGTCTGGGAGGAGAATCGCCTCACGGCGGAAGGACGTATACTCCATGAACGGGTTCATGAGCAGGACTCGGAATCCAGGGGAGATGTGCGGATTGAGCGCGGGGTTGCTCTCCGCTCACTTCGGCTGGGATTAAGCGGGGTTGCTGATGTCATTGAGTTTCACCGGCAGCCGGACGGTTCATGGCAGCCATTTCCGGTGGAGTACAAGCGGGGAAAACCGAAACCGGATAGCTGCGATGCGGTGCAACTGTGCGCTCAGGCTTTATGCCTTGAAGAGATGCTTGGGCTGGAGGTTCCGCGCGGTGCTCTATATTATGGAAAAACCCACCGCCGCCATGAGGTCGTATTTGACGAAAAATTGAGGCGGGAAACCGAGGAAACTGCAAGACGGGTTCACGAGCTGATCGCATCGGGTGAAACCCCTATGCCGGTTTATAAGCCGAAATGTGATAGCTGTTCCCTTTTTCAGCTTTGCCTGCCAAAGACTATTGGGAAAAGGAGTTCAGTAAAACGTTATTTAGGCAGCATGTTGAGGGAGTATGAAAAGACATCTTAATACGCTTTTTGTGACTACCCAGGGAGCGTATCTCTCGAAAGAGGGAGAGACTGTAGTGGTCAAGGTGGAAAAGGAGGTTAAGCTGCGCATTCCTGTCCACACGATAGGCGGGATTGTCTGCTTTGGGAATGTATCCTGCAGCCCGTTTCTAATGGGATTTTGCGCAGAAAACGGTGTGGGTATCAGCTTTCTGTCAGAGTATGGGCGATTCCTGGCAAGGGTGCAAGGTCCGGTATCAGGGAATGTTTTATTGCGCAGGGAACAGTACCGACGCGCTGATGATCTGAAAGCCTCAGCAGAGGTCGCAAGAGCATTATTGACCGGAAAGCTGGCTAACTGCCGCACAGTATTGCAGAGAGCGCTCAGAGATCATTCTGACAAGATTGATACGGAAGCGATAAGCCGGGCATCGCAACGATTGAGCAATACGTTAAACCGCATCAAGTCCGAAGCGAATCTTGATGTGCTGCGGGGAATGGAAGGCGATATGGCGCACATTTACTTCAGCGTCTTCAACCATCTCATTACCGCTCAAAAGGAAGATTTCGTGTTTGAAGAGAGAAATCGCAGACCGCCGCTCGATAATGTGAATTGTCTGCTTTCCTTCCTCTATACGATGGTCATGCACGATGTCCGTTCGGCTCTTGAAACTGTGGGGTTGGATCCGGCAGTGGGTTTTCTTCACCGTGATCGTCCCGGTCGGCCAAGTCTGGCGCTGGATATGATGGAGGAATTGAGGCCGTTTATTGCCGACAGGTTAACCCTTTCATTAATTAACCTGAAACAGGTACAGAAAAAAGGATTCAAGAAAGCAGATACCGGTGCCGTAACAATGTCCGATGAAACGCGGAAGGAAGTTTTGGTTTCTTATCAGAACCGGAAGCAGGAAGAGATCATGCATCCTTTTATCGAAGAGAAGATAACGATTGGATTGTTGTTTCACATTCAGGCCATGTTATTTGCCCGTTACCTGCGGGGAGACATGGATGGATATCCCCCATTTATCTGGAAATGAGGAGAAATGAGCTATGTTTGTGCTGGTGACCTACGATGTGGCTACCTCGAAACCTGGCGGATCGAGGCGTTTGCATCGGGTAGCAAAGGCCTGCGAGGATTATGGGCAAAGAGTCCAGTTCTCGGTTTTTGAGTGCATTGTAGATCCGGCTCAATGGGCATTTCTTCGCCAAAGGCTGATTGATGAAATTGACCCTGAGGATGATAGTCTGCGGTTTTATTTTCTCGGTTCAAATTGGAAAAGACGAGTTGAGCATATAGGTGCTAAGAAGGCCTTCGATCAGCAGGGACCATTAATTATCTGAGAGAAGTCTGCGAACCTGAAGGTCACCCAGTTTTGCCGGGGGATTCGCAAGAAGGATAACATGCTGAAATTACTAATGTATTTAGAGGCTATGGAGTCAAGAGCAGACAATTTTACGGGCGAGAAAGTGTAGTCCG
>JBAZOX010000141.1:0-6897 GCA_041648535.1 Desulfobacteria bacterium
GATTTTTTGAGAGTCCATCGATATCCTATCAGAAGGTCAGAAATAATTCAACGGAAAATCTTTCCAATGATACGCATTATAATTATTTAGTTTTTCCGGGTCTCTGTAATCTCTTGACAATGATCAAAGAAAAAATTAAGATGCTTTTCCAACAGTTTTGTATTAAGAAGCAAAGAGCTTTGAAGAAGCGCCCCTTTTCGCTTCAGCATACATTTTTTGACCCATCTAAGCTCGCTCCATTGAAAATTCACAAACTCGCCCTTCGGGCTCAAACATGTGAATTTTCTACATTACGCTCGCTAAGGTGGGTTCCCCAAAAAATCTATGAATTCACTCTCAGGGGCACTTCTTCAAAGCTCTTTGCAGGTCTCAAGCCGTTGTCCAAAGGAACTTCCCTTTGGGCAACAGCCGCTAAATGGGGAAATATTTTGAGGTATTTTTTATCTGTTTTGGGTTTGGTATTAATAATTGAGGGATTTCCGTATTTTGCCTTTCCTGATAAGTTTAAGAAGATGATAAGTAAGCTTCCAGGGGTTCCAGACAATGTACTGCGGCTCTTTGGATTTATTGCTATGGGTATAGGCCTTCTCTTCATCTATATTTCAAGGGCTGGGGAATAATCGTGAATCGTAAGTCGTGAATCGGGAATGGAAATGGGGCTTTTATTTTTATTAGACTTACGACTTACGATTCACGGTTTACGATTCACGATTCACGGTTTATCAGTCGAGGTTACAATGAGGCTTGAGGAATTCGATTACATTCTTCCAGAAGGATTGATTTCTCAGTATCCCATAGCAAAGAGGGACGACTCTCGGCTTTTGATCGTAAATAGACAGGATGGAAGGATCGAACACAGGGCATTCAGTGATATATCCTATTTTATGGAAGCAGGGGATGTTCTGGTGATAAATGACACCAAAGTAATTCCTGCGAGACTTTTTGGAAAAAAGGAAACAGGAGGAGGGGTTGAAATATTGATTCTCAGGCAATTGAAACCGTCAAAACCTGAGAGTAATGGTAAATTAAATATATGGGAATGTTTAATTAAATCGTCAAAAAGGCCCAAGGAGGGTTCCAGGATATCTTTCGATGAATGTCTGGAAGGAGAGGTGATAGAAAAAGGCTTCAATGGAAAGTGTGTTGTTCAGTTTCATTCAAAAGGAGATTTTCATGAGATATTAGATAAAGTTGGGAGGATGCCACTGCCTCCCTACATCAAGAGGGATGGGGAACCGAAAGATGGACAAATAGATGTAGAACGATACCAGACAGTCTTTGCCCGTAATAAGGGTGCCATTGCAGCTCCAACAGCAGGGTTACACTTTACCCAAGGATTGCTTTCAAAGATCCAAAAAAAAGGGGTAAAGATTGTTTATATAACAGTTCATATCGGTCTGGGTACTTTTATGCCTGTAAGGGTAGAAAAAGTTGAAGATCATGTATTGGAAGCCGAGTATTTTGAAATCAAGCAAGATGCAGCGAGTTTAATAAATACCGCGGTGACCAATGATAAAAGGATTATAGCAGTAGGGACTAGTGTTACACGTGCCCTTGAATCCGCCGTGGTTGAAAACAGGATAATAAAACCAGCAACGAGGCACACTTCTTTATTCATCTATCCCGGTTATCAGTTTAAGATTGTAGATGCCTTAATCACTAACTTTCATTTACCTAAATCTACTCCATTATTACTGGTATCTGCTTTTGCGGGAAATGCCCTTATAGCGGATGTTTACAAGAAAGCCATTGAAGCAAGATACCGTTTTCTTAGTTATGGTGATGGAATGATGATACTTTAGGTAACTACTCAGGCACAAAGTGGCAAAGGCACATAGGCACAAAGAACAGGCTATTAGGCTAGAAAAATTTGTGCCTTTGGTGCTCTGTGCCTCTGTGCCTACCTGAATAGTTACTACTTTAGTTGATATGGACTTTAAGTTTGACCTGCTAAAAAAGGATTCAGGTTCTAATGCCAGATTGGGTAGAGTAACAACCAGGCATGGAGGGTTTATAACCCCTGCTTTTATGCCGGTAGGCACCCAGGCAACTATAAAGTCTCTATCCCCAGCGGACTTGAAGGAGGTTGGGGCAGAGGTTATATCCAGCAACACCTACCACTTATATCTACGGCCTGGCCACGAAGTCATTAAAAAATTAGGCGGGTTACATAAATTTATGGGATGGGATTTTCCTATTCTTACTGATAGCGGGGGATTTCAGGTCTTCAGTCTTGCAGCCCTTAGAAAGATTACGGAAGAGGGCGTGTATTTTCAGTCACATATTGACGGCTCCAGGCACTTTATATCGCCTGAAAAATCCATTGAGGTCCAGGAGACACTGGGGTCTGACATAATGATGTGTTTCGACGAGTGCATCCCGTATCCTTCATCCTATGACTATACCTCTAATTCGGTTGAGATGACCGGCAAATGGGCTGAAAGGTGCAAGAGTGCAAAGAGGTCGGGAGGTTCAGCCCTTTTCGGCATTATCCAGGGTGGTATGTTCGGAGATCTCAGAGAGAAAAGTGCAGAGTCTATTTTGAAGGTTGGCTTCGATGGTTATGCTATAGGTGGTCTGAGTGTCGGTGAACCTAAACCGATGATGTATGAGATGATAATGAAAACTTTACCCTTTCTGCCAGAGGACAGCCCCAGGTACCTGATGGGTGTTGGTACCCCCGAAGATTTGGTTGAGAGCATAGGGCTGGGGTTCGATATGTTTGATTGTGTAATGCCAACACGCAATGCCCGAAACGGGATGCTCTTCACTTCCAAGGGAAAGATATTGATAAAGAATGCTCGGTATATTGATGATAATTCTCCTTTAGATGACAATTGCCATTGTTATACCTGCGAAAATTTTTCCAGAGGATATCTTAGACACCTGTTAATTGCCAATGAGATACTATCCCCCAGACTTAATACTATCCACAACTTAACCTACTATTTTACGCTTATAGATGAGATCAGGAATGCCATAGAAGAGGGCAGGTTCACGGAGTTTAGCAATAAATTCTATAATTTGAGAAATCAGAAGTCAGAATGAAAATAATTTCAATAAGCTGAAGAAATTCTGAGACATAATATTTGACTATAGCTGAGGATTAGGATATAAGGGTTCAATTAAATGAGAGCTTTGAAAAAGTGCCTATTGTGTCATTTCGACCGTAGGGAGAAATCTTAAACAATCTAAAATCGTTAAGATTTCTCGTCGCTAACGTTCCTCGAAATGACAAAATTCAAAGGTCTCTAAATAAACCATTATCAAGGAGGTGATTTTTATGATTGATATTGCTTATGCCATGGGTGGTGATGCTATTGCTGGTGGAGCAAAGGGGATGGGTGCCTTTATTCCATTGATCTTGATGTTTGTGATTTTTTACTTCTTATTGATAAGACCACAACAGAAAAGGGCAAAACAGCACAAGGAGGTTTTGAAAAATCTCAGAAAGGGTGACACGGTTGTAACCTCTGGTGGTATTCACGGAAGGGTTACAGGGTTGACTGATACAATAGTTACCCTGGAGATAGCGGATAAGATTCGGATAAAGGTTTCCAGAGGTCAAATTGCAGGATTGAGTGGGGTAAATGATAAAGAATAAACAGGTAAAGGGGGGTGTTTAAGATAAATTCAAATTACATTGGGAAAGTGTACTCTTTGTATTCTCCGG
Organism: Desulfobacteria bacterium; assembly: GCA_041648535.1. GTDB lineage: Bacteria > Desulfobacterota > UBA8473 > UBA8473 > UBA8473 > UBA8473. The sequence goes on from JBAZOX010000141.1 coordinate 3,674, forward strand.
TTTATGATTTGATATTCGGCAAGATTATGGAACAGGGGAGGAAGAAGGCAATTAGCCTGTTAAATGTGGGTGAAGAACACAAAATTTTAGAGATTGGTGTGGGAACAGGGTTAACACTTGGGTTATACCCGTCAAATTGTAGCATAGTCGGGATAGATATATCGGAAAAGATGCTTGCAAAGGCCAGGAAGAGGGCTTTTAGGGTTCGCAATAATAACCATATCACCTTTAGGGTTATGGATGCCCTTAATCTGGACTTTGAGGATGACACCTTTGATGCAGTTGTTGCTTCCTATGTAGTTACAACAGTAAGTGACCCCTTGAGGGTATGTCACGAAATGAAGAGGGTGTGTAAAGATGGGGGACAGATAATCGTTGTGAATCACTCAAGGAGTGGAAATGGATTTCTGGGTAAACTTGAAGATATAATTTCTCCTTTATGCTGGAAAGTAGGGTTTGCTACAGATCTTAATGTTTTGGAACCATTAGAGTCAAGCGGGATTAATGTTGATCAGGTGATCCCTGTAAAGCCTTTTAAATTGTACAAGGTGATTCAAGGGACTAAGGCAGGAAGCTGAAGGATTGGGGAGCAATAAGACCGTAAAGACAATTGGAGAATGGGTATGTCCGGTAATTTAAGATGGAAAGCCTTGCTGATTGCGATAATTACCATAGTTTCTTTGGTTTATTTAAGTGCTTCAATTTCTGACCAATTCCCTGAATGGTGGCCAAAGAAACAGATAAAACTGGGATTAGATCTTCAAGGGGGTACTCATCTGCTTTTAGAGGTAGAGACTTCTAAGGCAGTGGAAAATGCAGTTGAGAGAGTTTCAGGGGATTTAAAAGATAGCCTTTTGAAAAAAGGGATCAGATATAGTAAACTGGAAAGGATCAATGGTAATGAGATACTGATTGAGTTTCAAAACTCCGTGTATATGGATAAACTTAAAGGGGTTCTTGATTCTGAATTCTTCAATTTGAAGGAGTTGACTGCAAAAGATTATAAGGAAAAATCCTCAGTTAGATTAGGGTTTTCTGCTAAGGAGGTCGAACATATAGAGAAATTTGCAGTTGACCAGAGTCTGGAGACTATCAGAAATAGGATTGACCAATTCGGTGTCAGTGAGCCGATTATCCATAGGCAGGGTGAAAAAAATATTCTTGTGCAACTTCCCGGTATCAAAGATATAAATCGAGCCAAAAACCTTATAGGAAAGACTGCCCTTTTGGAATTCAAGTTAGTTGATGAAGAGCACAGTATTGAGGATGCATCAGGGGGGAGGATACCTCCAGGAGACGAGGTTCTATACCAGAGGATTGTGAATAAAGAAACTGAGAGGGTTGTAAAAAGGCCTTATCTATTAAAAGAGAAGACCTTAATGACCGGTGATGTTATAACCAATGCAAAAGTCAGTATCGACAGCCAGTTTCAAACACCGTATGTGACCATGGAGTTTGATAATAGGGGCAAACGATTGTTTGACAGGATTACCGCTGCAAATGTAAATAAGCGGCTTGCCATAGTCCTGGACAAGAATGTCTATTCTGCACCGGTTATCCAGGAGAGGATATCAGGCGGTAGCGCTCAAATTACAGGATCGTTTACTGCTGAGGAGGCTCATGATCTTGCCATTGTTCTTCGGGCAGGCTCTCTTCCAGCCCCTGTGAGGTATATTGAAGAGAGGACTGTTGGCCCATCTCTGGGCAGAGATTCTATCCATAGCGGTATCGTTTCTGTAATTATTGGGGGGATAGTTGTTATCTTCTTTATGACCTTCTACTATAAGCTATCCGGTGTTGTTGCAAATATAGCTCTGGTCCTTAATATCATACTGATAATGGCAGCAATGGCAGCCTTTCAGGCAACCCTCACTCTGCCTGGAATAGCAGGGATTGTTTTGACTATAGGAATGGCTGTGGATGCCAACATTCTGATACTCGAGCGTACAAGAGAAGAGCTTTTGCTTGGTAAGACACCCAGATCCGCCATTGATGCTGGGTACGATAGGGCATTCCTTGCGATATTCGATTCCAATCTTACCACATTAATTACTGCTGCCCTCTTATTTCAATTCGGCACAGGACCTGTCAAAGGGTTTGCAGTTACTTTAACCATCGGTATTGTGGCAAGTTTCTTTACCGCAATCTTTGTAACCAGGTTCATATACGACCTGGTACTGGCAAAGAGGAGAGTGAGGACACTAAGTATATGATAAGCATTGTTAAGCCTGGAATAAACATAGATTTTATCGGGAGAAGAAGGATCGCCTTTTTGCTTTCTTCCATATTGATCTTAGCCAGTATTCTATCTATAGTACTTAAAGGAGGCCTAAATTTTGGTATAGACTTTGCCGGGGGGACATTAGTTCAGGTAAGGTTTACGAATCAGACAACCCCGGGCGAAATAAGAAAGGTTTTAAACGAGATCGGGTTGAGGGACAGCATTATTCAGCAATACAGCGAAAAGGGAGGCAATGAGTATATAATCAGGTTTAAAAATACATCCTCTAAGAATGAGGGGCTGTCAGACAGGGTTCAAGAGACTTTTCAAAAAAGGTATGGACAGAATGGATTCGAGATAAGAAGGGTGGAGATGGTTGGTCCTCAAGTAGAGAAGGAACTCCGTTACAAAGCGCTTCTGGCTCTTATCTATGGGATGATTGGTATTCTGGTATACGTTGGATTGAGATTTGAATTCAGGTTTGCCCTGGGAGGTGTGCTGGCACTGGTTCATGATGTAGTTGTTACTATAGGCGCATTCTCTATAACAGATAGAGAGTTTACCCTGCCGGTTTTGGCTGCCGTCCTGACCATTGTAGGCTTTTCCATAAACGATACTATAGTCATATACGACAGGATTAGAGAGAACCGTAGAAAGATGGCCGGGAAAAAACTGGAAGAAATTATGAACTCCAGCATTAACGAGACACTGAGCAGGACCATTCTTACTTCAGGTACTGTCCTTTTTGTAGTCATTGCATTATTCATTCTAGGTGGCAGTGTAATACATGACTTTGCCTTTGCCTTAATAGTAGGGGTTATTGCTGGTACCTATTCCACTGTTTTTGTAGCCAGCCCCATAGTGCTCTTATGGGAGAAATTTTTCCCAGGAAAGAAAGGTAAAAGGCGGTAACCTTTCTTTCGATCCAGAGTTGCTTCCGATAGCCGGTTAATCCCACAAACTCCCCGCCTCTGGCGGGTCGAACATGTGAATTTTCTAGATT
>JBAZOX010000142.1:0-6875 GCA_041648535.1 Desulfobacteria bacterium
CTGCCCCTCCTATGGCTAGCCAGGTGGGGTGATGCTCGGTATGGTGGTAGACATTTAAAGTGGCTTCTATGCCTATATAAACTGCAGTACCCATGAGCCCCAGGCCAATAATCGAAGATGACAGGGTCTCAAACCGGGCATGTCCAAAGTGGTGATCTTTATCAGAGGTTTTGCGCCCTGCCGTTAAGCCAAACAGCACTACAAAATCGGTTACAAGATCTGATGCAGAATGGGCTGCGTCAGCAATAAGGGCCTGACTGTGGCCGAACAGACCTGAAAAAAACTTGAGGGCGATCAAGAACAGGTTGATCAGAATACCGATATAAGTAATCCTGTAGCCAGAATGGACTTGTGAATGACTTGGTTCTGACATATTTACCATATATAACTTATCAAAAGTGAAATGCTACCATTACTCCCACTCCATCGTGGATATTAGCGGGAACTACGACTACCTTCGGGCTCTTTGTTCCCGTTTTGTCCATACTGGCAACTGCCAGATATGCCATCCACCAGCCCAATGCTGCTTGGGAAAAATAGTGAGCATTATCGTTTATCCTTGATATCCCACCTAGAGTTGATGCAAAGTAGAGACCGTACTTATAGTATGGATTATCTGTCATTTTAGCAGCTGTGATGAAAGGGACGGCCCCATTAAAACTGTGTCCACTCACCCCATTGTTATCACTAAAGGGGCTCCAGCCGGAGCCGCCTTCATCCGGTCTCGAAGCTCCAAGGGCTCTTTGCAGGAAAAGCGCCGGAGGATACCCTACAAGGAGCGTTCTTAAGCACCTTTTCCCCCATTCACCAGTTGTAGAACTCAATTCTACATCCCCGGCAAACTCTCCAAAAAGGGCAGCCCCTAAATATACAGGGATGGTTATTACCCCCTCTCCAAACATCTTTGTGACCGTTGAAAGGTTGTCAGTATCTTTGTTCCTCACTGACTCTTGATACCGATCCTGAATTTCCCTATCTGCGGATGTATTGGCCAATACTCCAGCCGCCCCCAGCCCTATTGCCAATTTTTCCAGATTCTCTATAGAATAAAAGTTCTTATAGTCTTCATATATGGTATTCTTTACCCTGTCATCCCAACTATATTTCCCTTCCTCCGACCAGGCACTGAATGGAAGAATTAATAGAATCATAACCAAAAATACTACTCTTAGACTTTTCATTTCATTCTTCAATCCTTATACTCAGTCGATAAACTCGGCAATCCTGCTGTACTTTTGCTTGAGTTTCAAAATAATCCGATCGTAGGAGCGAATCCTCATGATTCCTCGGATGATGAGGTATGAACCCAGAAAAAACAAAACGGCACTTATCACCAATGCCGGCACAAACAGATGTATCACCTGGATAACATCGTAGTATTTCGAGGTAGCTATCAGGACACTCAGCACCGAGAGAGGCAAAGCTAAAACGGCGATTCCTGTGCGCATGGCTGCCAGTGAGGTCCTTTTTTCCGCCAAAAGAAGCTGAACCTCATTGAAGACAACACCTTCAATCTCAATTTCACTATTCCGCGGCAAAGGTTCCTCCGTGGGACTTCATGAGACATGAAGTAAATTGTTTTGGGTTCCGAAGCGGTTTGCACAGACCTGATCATTTTGGTGATCATTCTCCCACTGTCCATTTACCAAAAACCTGTATTCGTACCTTCCCGGGGGAAGCATCACGGTCTTTTTCCATATACCGCCTTCATCCTTTTTCATAGGATGGGTTTTTGCATTCCACTTGTTGAAATCTCCCATCAATATTACTTCGTTTGCCCACGGTGCCTCCAATGTGAAAATGACCCTTCTCTTCCCTGTTTCCTTTTTCTGTTGTTTTTTTGCCATTTTCCTCCCTTCCCTTCATCATTAAAAATTCGTAACTACTCAGGCACAAAGTGGCAAAGGCACATAGGCACAAAGAACAGCCTATTAGCCTGTAGCCTACAGGCTAATAGGCTAGAAAAATTTGTGCCTTTGGTGCTCTGTGCCTCTGCGCCTACCTGAGTAGTCACAAAAATTCAAGCCTGTCTAACCGAGCATTTTAAATCCACTTTTTTCTCTTAAAATAGATTACCATTACAACTCCTACAGTTGCCATGGCTATCAATGCGGCCGGGTAAGCCCAATGAAGTTCAAGCTCTGGCATATATTTAAAATTCATTCCGTAGACACCTGCCATGAAGGTCAAGGGAATAAATATGGTGGCAATTATTGTTAAAACCTTCATAACCTCGTTCATTTTATTGCTGATACTGGAAAGATAGACATCGAGCATCCCGGAAACCATGTCCCTGAATGTTTCTATTGTATCCATGACCTGAATTGTATGATCATAGACGTCTCTAAGAAATATCCCTGTGGACTCTTTGATTAAGCCTGATTCCCCCCGTTCTAAGACACTGATGACCTCTCTCAATGGCCATACCGACCTGCGGAAAAATATCATCTCTCTCTTTAAACGGTGGATACTCTGCAGGGTTGCTGGTACAGGATTGGTTACCAGATCCTCTTCCAATGATTCTATCCTATCGCTAACGCTTTCTAATATTGTAAAGTAGTGATCAACAACAGAATCCAACAAGGCATAGGCAAGGTAATCTGCCCCCATCTTTCTGATACGACCTTTTCCCTTCCTGATCCTTTCCTTTATGGAGTCGAAAACATCTCCAGGTCTTTCCTGAAACGAAATGACAAAATTTGAACCCAATAAAACGCTTATTTGTTCCGCATTTATCTCATTGCCTTCCTTGTCAAAAGAAAGCATTTTTATGACTACGAAGATGTAATCCTCAAAATCCTCCATTTTTGGATGTTGCCCTGTATTCACAATGTCTTCCAGGATAAGGGGATGTATGCTAAAATGGATTCCAAGCCTTTCTATAATGTCAACATCATGGAGACCATCTATGTTTACCCAGGTAACGGTCGGTGTATCTTTAAATGGGAAACATTCCTCAACTGTATTTACTTCTTGCTCTTGAAACTGCACTTCATCATAGTCAACAATCGTAATCCTTGTCCTGTCAGTTTTCTTTTCCCCTATATGAATAAGGGTACCGGGGGAGAGCCCAACCTTTTCTTGCCTCTTCTTAATCAGTTTAAGCATTACGGTGCCCTCTACTCATCATAATTTATCCGGTGTAATATAGTCACCGTATCTTTCCCTTGCCTTGTTCAATCTCTGCCTTTGTTCCTCCAATACTTCAAATACCTTTTTGGGTGTATCAGAAACCTTGGTTTCATAAATCTCTTTTATCCTATCAATCTTTGTCAGGTTTTCCGGAATTCTTATCATAAATTGCTTACTATAGTCTTTTTCAGTATAGTCTTTTTTGAGTACATCCTTAAACAGCCTTTTAATATCCTCATACCTGGGTATCTTACCGGTAGGTGTTTCAATGAAGCCAACTTCATCATTGACCCTCAGTTCCATCCATTTATACCAGACCCTCTTATCTGTTTTCTCATTTAAGAAATTCCCCTCCCTATCTTTAATAAAGTAATTAACAGAAAAGATGATGGGCGGCTTTTTCAGGTCTTTGCCAAAATCCAGATTGTCTTGAATATACTTTCCTACAGGAATGGACAAAAAATCCAGATTGGACATAGGATTAAATTCCCTTACCCCTTCCTTCCCTAACGTGGCAGCCGTAGTCTCAGATTCTATTGATGCACCTTTGGTTATTATTCCATGCGCCCAGTCAAAAGATTCTTCTACCGGCACACAGGTATCTGAATCCCTGCCTCCGTAAACTATTCCACCTACTGGAACACCTGATGGGTCATTAATCTTCGGATCAAGGTTTTTAAATGCATCCAAACTAATCGTAAATCTTGCATTTGGATGGGAACATTGTATGTCTTTACCCTTTTCGTCTTTTTTCCCAATAAACCACTCCCCTGAATGGTTATAACCTTTGGAAGGGACATCCCCATCCTTTCCAATCCAATGTATGTGTTTATCTTCAGTAACCAGCACATTGGAAAATATGATTTCTCCCGGGCTATGAAGCCCGTTCCACTGATATGGGTCATCCTTAGAATTTACCCCCATTATTATCCCGAACATCCCCTTTTCCACATTGACTGCCCTGACCTCTCCATCTTTTTGTCTGAGATAAGCAATATCGTCCCCCACAATTCTTTCCCCATCCAACATAGCAGTAGAGGTCTTCCCGCAGAGGGAAGGAAATGCCCCGGTAAAATAAGTGACCCTATTTTTGGGGCCGTTTATTCCCAGGACAAGCATATGCTCTGTTAACCAGCCTTCTTTTGACCCCTGTCTGATTGCCAGGCGCATAGCCAGCTTTTTCAATCCAATAGTGTTGCCGCCGTACTGGGTGTTGGTGCTGTATACAATATCATCATCGATATCAATATATATTCTTCGTTTATCCAGATTTTTACATACCTTCCTTTCATCGAGCTCCCCTTGAGAATGGACAAACTTGAAAAAACGGGCTTTTGACCCCTGCCTGACAAATTCTTCATAGCCTGCCCGGTAGAGGAGGAACTCACTGTGAGCCACATAACTGGAGTCGGTAAACTGGACGCAGGGGATGGAAAACTCGGATTTGGTCGGCCCCAAACAGAAGAAACATATGTAGAGCTCTTTGCCCTCCATAATATTTTCAAGTATCTCATGGACTTCCTTTACCCCTTCATCTCTGTCTTTTGTAATTATGGTTGGGCCAAGGTCCATGCCTCTAGGGACAAGGATATCGGTATGCTCTTTGTCCCTTCCCTGGTCATAATAACTGTCAAAATGAACGGTATGACCGTCAATAGCCAGTCTGCTTTCCTCACCATTTATTATTGCCGATTCCCTTATGTATTTAATATCATCCCTGGAATCAGTACTGACAAACACCTTTCCCGGGTTACAGTGTTCAACATACCTGGCGATGAATTGATGAAGTTCCTGATTGTCAATTCTAATCAGTTTTTGGTACCCATCTTCCTCTAATCTGGTCTTGAGCGTGTTCATAGTTTTTTTATCCATTTTCTACTCCTCTCCTGACTACAAAAGTCCATTAAAACTTGTTATTGTTTTAATGTAACTATTCAGGCGAGATGCCTGTCCTACTGTGTTGTATAACCACCTACGACGCAGGACAGCCGTCTCGAATGTCTAAAATACAGGGCTTTAGATAAAAGCTGAATAGTTACGTTTTAAGGGGCTGTTGCCCAAATCCCTTTTCGCTTGTCCAAAACGTTTTTTGATGACCGCTCAAAGGAATTTCTATTTAGGCAACAGCCCGTTAATGATCTTTTTATCAGAAAAGAACTCTCTTATCAATCATTTCTTTATTCCTTTCTTTTTTTCTAACCGGTACACTTCCCCTTTTTCAGGGCTACGGGTATTGAATTGCTGTGTTTTTTCCTGTTTAGCAGAAAAATTCTTTTTCCTTAGACAAAAACTTTATTATCCGGCTCCCCTTTTTAGGTTGCCCGTGGATTGTGTTTATGGTATAAATGAATAAGTAACTATTCAGGTAGGCACAGAGCACCAAAGGCACAAAGTAGGAAAAAAACAATGAAACGGCTCTGCTTTGTGCCTATGTGCCTTTGCCACTTTGTGCCTGAGTAGTTACCATTAATTCAACAATCGGCCGAAAGATGGATATACATACTGAGCTTATGCAGGAGGCGCTGGCAGAAGCCAGAGAGGCAGAGAAAAAGGGTGAGGTCCCTGTTGGAGCTGTAATCATTTCCTCAAATGGAGAGTTATTGGCCAAGGCTCATAATGAATCTATTTCCCGAAATGATCCTACTGCCCATGCCGAGATTCTGGCACTGAGAAAAGCAGGCAAAAAACTGGGTAACTATAGGATGTTAAACAGTACGTTTTACGTGACTATAGAACCCTGTATTATGTGTATAGGGGCGCTTATCAATGCCAGAATCCATCATCTGGTTTATGGCGCCAGAGATCCAAAGGCAGGGGCAGTAGATTCCTTATATAATATTCCAAAAGATCCTAGGCTTAACCATAGAATGAAGGTCACTTCAGGCGTCTTGGAAAGAGAATGTCAAGATATTATCAAATCATTCTTCAGACAACTGAGAGACAATCAATAATGATGGCTTCGTAAAAAGTTCCAGATGCAAGGCACGCAAATCCTGAGGAGTGAGGCGTACTTTTAAAGGTACGTAGCAACGACAAAGGATGCAGCGCAACGCCGCAGATGGACTTTTTACGAAGCCATCCCAAATTGGCGAAAACCACCTGATTTTGCAACGCAGGAAATTTTAGGAGAGATGGCCGAGTCTGGCCGAAGGCGATTGATTCGAAATCAATTGTCCTGAGAAATCGGGACCGGGGGTTCAAATCCCTCTCTCTCCGCCACAAAAACCAGTTAAGAGTGAAAAGTGATGGATGGTTAGTATTTAAAAAGTTTTTTTAATTGAAAACTGTTCACCGATAACTGACCACTGTAGTGATGGGAGAGATGTCCGAGCGGCTGAAGGAGCACGACTGGAAATCGTGTGTACGCCCAAAAGGTGTACCGAGGGTTCAAATCCCTCTCTCTCCGCCATAACATTTTATCAAAGAGAACTTAGTTGCTTTTGGAGCTTCACTAGTATATCATTTCATTATTTTCCTGTCATCTCGACTGAAGGGAGATATCTTAATAATTCATTGATTTCATTAAGATTTCTCGCTACGCTCGAAATGACAAGTAGCGAAGGGCTCAAAATGACAATACTGTAACGGTATTATTGAAACGCTCTACTAAGTCGCATAAATTTGATAGCTGGATCCTACGCAACTGAGGGTTACAAACCCCGTCAGGTCCGGAAGGAAGCAGCGGTAGTAATATCTTAGTGTGCCGTAGGGTAATCCAGCTATCATAGTTCTTTAGAAGCAAA
>JBAZOX010000143.1:0-6847 GCA_041648535.1 Desulfobacteria bacterium
GTAAAGCGAAAAGCAAGCAAAAAACGCACCTTTTACTAATTATTTCAAATACTTAAAAGGCCGGACTTTTTACGAGACCATCAAACTTAGATGGGTCAAAAAAATAATCCTGAAGCGGAAAGTGGTAATTTTTGAAAGCTCTTAGCAGGCTGTGCAAAGGTCTCAATGGGTATATAGAAGGGAGTTAGGCTGAAGCCGGTACTTGTTTCAATAATTCAAAGGAAGGAACGTTGTATCTCTCAAATTCTTCGTTACAGACCTCTATCAGCTTCCAGTTCTTTTTGTTAGAGATAACCTTCTTCATCAAACTATAATTTAGAGAATGGCCCGATTTATAAGCTATAAGATGACCAATAACAGGAACACCTAGCAAACTGAGATCTCCAATAGAATCCAGTATTTTATGGCGAACAAATTCATCGGGGAATCTCAACCCATCATCATTTATAATCCTGAAGTCCCCCACAACAATCGCATTATCCAGAGAACCCCCTTTTGCTAAACCATTTGCCTTGAGAACCTCAACATCCTTTAAGAAGCCAAAAGTGCGAGCCCTGGATATTTCTCTCTCAAAAGTTCCGTTAGAGAATTCCGCAGAGTAGGATTGATTTGCTATGAGGGGATGATCAAAATCCACGGTATATGTAATTTTAAGCCCTTTAAAAGGGGCTAAAATAACCCTCTTATCTCCATCAGAAACCCTTATAACCCTTTTTATTACCAGAAATTTTTTAGGCTTTTTTTGAGTTCTAATACCAGCAGTTTTCAAAAGATAGACAAAGGGAGAAGCACTGCCATCCATAATGGGTACTTCGGAGGAATCAATCTCCACCAGTGCATTGTCTATTCCAAGCCCCATGAATGCCGCTAATAAATGTTCAACAGTAGATATCTTTGCTCCATTATATCCAAGGGTTGTAGCTAATTTCGTGTCAACAACGCTTGCAGCATCAGCCTTAATCTCCACAGGCTCCGGCATGTCTGTCCTCAAAAATATAATTCCATGATCTACATTCGCAGGTCTAATGGTAACGTTTACCTTTTTCCCCAAATGCAGTCCAATACCCGTAAAACTTACTTGCCTGACAATTGTTTTCTGATACATAAGCTTAAAGATTCCTTAAATGAGTAATTTAACTGATTAGAATGTTGCAACATTTATGCCCAATTAATTAAAACAACCACTGCTTTCCCTTAAATTAGCTCCATATATTTATTAGTTAATCCAATAAAAACAACATACTACACTTATTAAAAATTTGCTGAGTAGAGACATTTTATTTATACTACATTACCTTTCAAGTAGATACCATGTATATTAAACAACACACTTTTGTGCAAACTGATGTATTTTTACAACAGAGTTTTGTCTGAAGTTCACCCCCTTGCTCATCTTCTAAAAAGATAAAAGAACAAGGTCAAAAGGATACTTATTGCGATGCATGTAGATACCTTTCCTTTTCGCTGTAAATACAGCCACAGTACTGCTGACGATATAATCCCAGATCCTTTGATATCTCTATGCCGTCCTTCCATCCCTTACGAAAATCCCTATAGTAGAATTTAACCCCATACTCCCTGGCCAATTCCTCCCCAATCTCTTTCACCTTTTCATGCTTTTGGAATTTACTATATAACAGGGTTGTGGTGAAAAAGTCAAATTTTTCTCTCTTTGCCAATTGAGCTGCTCTTTTCAAACGGGTATAATAACAGTACCGGCACCGTTCATTTTCCCGAAAGACCACATTTTGCAAAAACTCTTCCAGTGCATATTCATCATGGTAAGTCATCCTTAAATCAATCCTGTCCGAATATTCTTTTACAGTCTCAAGCCTTCTTCTATATTCTTGATAAGGATGAATATTCGGGTTATAAAAAAACCCAAAGACCTCTATACCATCTTTCCTAAGTTCTTGGACAGGATAGATAGTACAGTTTGCACAACAGACGTGTAGCAATATGTTCATAGAAAATCACATCACTTTAACAATTCTCTAGCAATAACTACCCTTTGAATCTGATTGGTTCCTTCAACGATCTGTCCTACCTTGGCCTCCCTCATATATCTTTCAACAGTGTAATCCTTCATATATCCATATCCACCCAGTATCTGGACAGCATCGGTTGTAACCTTCATGGCTACATCTGTGGCGAATCTCTTTGCCATGGCAGCCTCTTTCGTTACCTTAAGTCCTTGATCTTTCATATAAGCGGCTTTGTAGACGAGAAGTCTTGCAGCTTCAATTTCTGTAGCCATGTCTGCAAGCATAAACTGTATCCCCTGAAACTCTGAGATGGCCTTGCCGAACTGAATTCGCTCTTTGGAATAACTCAACGCCTTGTCCAGGGCTGCTTGAGCAAGACCTACAGATATTGCACCTATGTTTATCCTTCCCCCATCGAGGGCCTCCATTATCATCTTGAACCCTTTACCCTCGTTACCTAGAAGATGCTCTTTAGAGACAATACAATCGTCGAAGATCAGTTCTCTTGTGGGATAAGAGCACATCCCCATTTTTTTTTCTGTCTTACCAAAGGAAAAACCAGGGGTCCCCTTTTCAACTACAAAAATACTGGCTCCAGAAGCCCCTTTTTCTTTGTCGGTCTTTGCCACTACGGTATAAACATCGGCCTCTCCTCCGGCACTTATGAAGATTTTACTCCCATTCAGGACGTAACCATCACCCCTCTTTTCTGCAGAGGTCTGAATGGCTGCTGCATCAGAACCGGCATTGGGTTCTGTGAGGGCAAACCCCCCGAATAGATCTCCTTTAGCCAGGGGGATTACCCATCTTTTTCTCTGTTCTTCATTCCCGTTTTTATAAATGAGAAAGCAAACAAGATTGTTAATCGACACATAACTCATAGCCCTGTATGTTTTTCCAAGCTCTTCATATATTATGGCGGATGTCAAAAATCCCATATTAGTACCGCCATACTCTTCCGGGCATGTCATGCCAAAGAGCCCCAGTTCCGCTATCTTTTTAAAGGCTTCTCTGGGGAAAATCTCTTTCTCTTCCCACTCATCAACATAAGGAGCCAATTCCTTCTCTGCAAAGCTCCTAACCATCCTCTTTGCAGCTTCCTGTTCTTCTGTCAATTTAAAGATCATCCTGTACCTCCAGTATAACGAGTCTATAAAAAAACCATGAATCAACAATTGGTAACTTTGTAACTCGCTGTTTTTATTAAATATTATTTTTCAAAAAATCTTAAAAATGGGCTTTTCTACAGCTTCATCGCGGCGGGTAACCGGCTGGCGGAAGCGAAGCTGGAGCCAGACCGATATGCGGCACTTTATTGGCCATTTAACATTCCCTTATCTAGATGGCCAGTACTGCGACAGCCCGTAAACAAACAAATTGCCGATGACACCAACAAGCAAAGCCAGAACTATAGCATTCCATACAAACTTTCTTCTTGCCACCAGGGTATTATAATGTGTTTCATAATCGCCCCACAAAAATACAGAACCTGGATAGCAGACAACAAAGACGTATACCAGTGCCCCAAGTACTATGAGACCTGGAACCAGAACAAGAATCAGTCTTATGTCTGCTTTAACGCGAAAGACAGTATTTTGTGCTTTGGCTACATTGGCAAGTTGTAAACGATGGAATTCGTTGCCTGATCAGACGCAGAACTTGCCAAAACATGTAATTCATTAATGTCCTGATCTTTTAGAAAGTTGTTGGATTGAAATTTTTTCTCGGGCAATGTCAGTGTCACGAAAACAATTAAGATTGTTAGAAGAATAGCCATTGCTGTCAGCTGAAATATGCTTCCCTTCTTGATTTTGTATATAAGATTATGAACTTCGGTCCTTTCGATCTGCTCCTCCAACTCCGCAAAAAGGTCGTTAGCAAATCGTCCATTCTGACTACGGATTTGGACTATCACCGTAGAATCCTCACGGTTAAAGTCCAATATGCAGACGTTTTCTGCACTGTCCTCTTTATCTTTATAAGTAATTGCTAAATTGTCGATAGGATTCCTTATGGTATTGTCTTGATCGAAGATATGATCAATGTCAGAGGACGACAAGACCTTGGAGTTTTTTAGGGTGATGTCATATGTGACCAGAGGCTTGTCGACTATTGTCTTATATCTATTCTCTGCGATCGTGAGGAGCCTCGATAGCTTTGGCTTGTCGAGGACAAATGAAAAATCGAAAAACTTGATTATCGAATTTTCTTGTCTAAACATTTCATGTCTCCTTGACGTATCGGGTTTGATCAGCCCTTGAGAACAGGCTGTCCAATGCGCAAATCAGCGATGCGCGAAGCACCACCAGACCATGGTTTTCCCCTACTGATTTGATCAGAACATGTGGTTGCGCGTCCGCTGGATTCGCTGGTTAGCGGTTTTCGATCTTTCCTTCATCATCAAAAGAAATGAAAGATACAAGATACTAAACCACACACTCTCTCCTTAAATCTTCAATCTCCTCCTTACTGTACCCAAAGGCAAGGAGTACCTCTTGTATGCTCTCCCCCCTGCGAAGCATCACCCTATATACGGTTAGCCCGCGGCTTCTTGAACAAAGGATTGAATGCGACCTTTCAGGTCTCATCAATCCTTATTGGTTATCTTTTTTCCATGCTCTCATTATCGATCATTTTTTTGATGATCGCTTTTAATTGTGGCACAGATTCTTTAATCGTTTTCCATAGAATGTCGGCTTCTGTTTCCCAGTAGTGATGAGTTAAACGATCTTTCATCCCTGCAACCGATCGCCAAGGTATATCAGGATATTTTTCAGTAAACGAATCAGGAATTTTTTTAACAGCTTCTCCAATAATCTCAAATTCTCTTTCTACGGCACGGATTGTTTTCTCATCGTTTGCGAAAGCCTCATAATTCATATGGAGCACAAACCCGTAAATAGCATCGGTTGCCTTCAAGATATCTTCAAGAAAATGTAAAACAGTCCTCTGAGTCATACGTAAACCACCTCTTTGATAATAGAGTCCTTGAGTTGAGGTTTTATACCTTTATTAGTTACCAAGTCCACTTTTACCCCAACGATTTCACTCAGGTAGTATTCCAATTCTATCAAAGTAATGAGGCTTGGAGCATCTTCATAATCTATCAACACATCAAGATCACTGCCTTGATGTTGATCTCCTCGAACATACGAACCAAAAACGCCTAAGCGGTTAACTTTATATTTTTTTAGGAGAATTGGTTTTTGTTCGGACAATCTCTTCTTGATTTCATTAAAAGTTTTCATTGTTGTGCTTTCCATCGATAGGTTGGTGTTTATTATAAAAGATAACTTTGAAATAAGCAGTGCAAAGCATCCACTTCCTTATTGGTTAGCATCGTCTCACTTCACTAAGATGCCATTCTTAGCATAATCCACAACTAAAGATTTTTCAGTCTTCCATTCTTCAGGTGTAAACGCAGACGCCTCGATGGGAGCAAAAACTTTGTAAATGGCTTCAGTTAAAATATCAATGCGTTCCCAATAACTCTTATCAGAAAAACTTGGCGAGATGACAACCACGTCAATATCGCTATCCTCACGGGCTGTGTCAACAGCATGAGAGCCATATAAGATAAGTTGTTCAACCCGAATGTTGATCGACTCTAACGCTTTTTTGAATTGCCTGATGGTTTTTAAAACTGCGTCTTGACCCATTTCAATAAGTCCTTGCTTTTGGTGATCATATCTTTTGTGACTTCTTCGGTATAGGCAGATTGTATTTTTTCCAGATCATCCGGGTAGCGAGTGGCAACGCTGGCCGTATTCAGTTTTATGATGAATTTTCCAAATTCTTGTTCAGGTTTTTTGCCAATCTTATTCAACAGATAAATCAGATTATGTGTTTTTGGCGGCACTTCATCCAAAACTTTGTAATAGAGACCTTTCAGAGCTTTTTCGATGGACAAATGGCACATGAAAACAGCATAGAAATAACGACCACTGCTGTGCATAGCATCGGCGGTATCCATATCGTAATCAGCTTGTTTCAGCCATTCTTTGTGTTTATCACTCATAAAATATCCTTTTTGTTTGATAGCCTGCAAAAACTATAACTAAACCACATTCTCTCTCCTCAAATCTTCAATCTCCTCCTTACTGTACCCAAAGGCAAGGAGCACCTCTTCTGTATGCTCTCCCATTCCAGGAGGGGGGCTTTTAATCTCAGCAGGGGTTTCTGAGAATTTAACCGGGAATGGAACCTGCTTTATCTTACCTAACTTGGGATCATCTATCTCCTGTACCAAACCCCTGTGTATGATGTGAGGATCGGAAAAAACCTCTTCCATTGTATAAACAGGGCCGCACGGAACACGGGCATCATTCATCTCTTTAAGCCACTCATCTCTGGTTTTCTTCAAAAATACAGACCTTAATTTTTCAGATATCTCCTTACCATTTTCGATCCTCTTTCTATGAGTGCTGTATCGGGGATTATTCAGAAACTCTTCCAGACCCAGTACCTTGCAGAGACTTTCCCAGAAATGCTCTTCCAATGCCCCTACAGTAATCTTCTTGCCATCCTTTGTCTCAAAGATGTCATTAGCAGGCGATAAATGACCCATCTCACTAACCTTTGGTAACTCTCCTTTGGTGAGATAGCCCCCGGCACGAACACTCATCCACGAAACAAGGCCATCGGTCATTGAGACGTCTATATACTGACCTTTCCCGATCTTATCTCGCGCCATTAAGGCTGCAAGAATCGAGACTGTGGCAAACATACTTGAACTGAGATCGCCTACCGGTATACCGGGCTTTGCAGGTGGCTCTCCCACTCGACCTGGCAAGCTCAGTATCCCTCCCACTCCTAAGTAATTTATGTCATGACCTGGTATGTCTCGGTATGGCCCATCTTGG
>JBAZOX010000144.1:0-6650 GCA_041648535.1 Desulfobacteria bacterium
CAAAAAGGCACGACCCTGAAGCCAGGCTGATCCCTTTTATATCGTCTGGAGCAACCGATTCGAGATTCTTCAGGGAAAAGGGGATTGCGGCTTATGGATTTGCGCCTTTAAAGATAGAAGAATCCCTCTCATCTCATCTCGAAAAAATGCATGGCCATAATGAAAGGATATCTGTGGAAAGTCTTAGGTACGGGA
Source organism: Desulfobacteria bacterium (assembly GCA_041648535.1). Lineage (GTDB taxonomy): Bacteria > Desulfobacterota > UBA8473 > UBA8473 > UBA8473 > UBA8473. The sequence goes on from JBAZOX010000144.1 coordinate 196, forward strand.
CAAGGGTATTATATGATATCGTACTTGATTTTTGCAGATGATAAACCTTAGGGGATGGTAACTGCTCAGGTGGATAGGCTGTAGAGTTTAGGCTATAGGCTGTAGGCTGTAGGAAAAAAATGACTAATAGCCTACAGCCTACAGCCTACAGCCTAACTGCCTAAACAAAGCCTTCAGCCTAAACAACCTGAGTAGCTACAGGGGATGTAGCTCAGTGGGAGAGCACTGCCTTCGCAAGGCAGGGGTCGGGGGTTCGAATCCCCCCATCTCCACCATTGAAAATTGTAACTATTCAGGCACAAAGAACAGGCTAACAGCCTGTAGCCTACAGGCTAATAGGCTAGAAAAATTTGTGCCTTTGGTACTCTGTGCCTTTGTGCCTACCTGAGTAGTTACAATTTTATACAAAATAAGGGGGCCACTTGAATATAAAAAAAAGACTGCAGGAAGTATCGATAGAAAAGAAGAATCTTAGGTACAGGCTCCCCGTCATCTTTTCCTTTTTTTTCTTTGTTCCCATCATTGGCTTCTTCTATATGAGTCTGAAGTATAATATCCTGGAAGATGAATATATTGCTCTATTTTTTCTCTTTTTCCTGACTTCTTCGCTATTCGGGTTTGCTTTAATTCGTAAGATATTCGACCAAGTTTCTACAATTTCTAAAAATATCGCGGAAAATGTTGCCAAAGACATTTCCGGCTTCCAGCAACCCGGGGTCACAAACGAACTGAACGGGATTGTGCAATCTTTCCATGCCCTAGACAAGGAACTTCTTAGAAAATTTGAACAGCTCAACAAACAAGAGACGCAGATTACCACCCTCAAGGAGTTGTCGGATCTTTGTTATGTGACCTTCGATACTGAAGATCTTCTCCATGTCACCCTGGAGAGGGCATTAAAAATGGTGAACGCGGATATAGGATCTGTTTTAATTCTGGAAGACCCCAATAAGGAAGCATTTGTAGTTCATTCCACTTTTGGCTTGGATGAAATTCTAAAAAAGGGGGACAGGATTGATTTTTACACCAGCATCGCCAAATTTGCGGTCATTAATAGATCCCCCCTCCTGGTCGAGGACATCGAGAAAGACACCCGCTTTGGTCGGGAAAACCGTCCTCACTATTGTACAAAATCTTTTCTATGCATGCCTTTAAAAAGTATCCATGATATATTTGGGGTTTTGACCCTTTCTCGGGGGAAAATGGCCCTCCCATTCACAATGGAAGACGCCAACATCTTGGTACCCCTTTTAAGCAACGCGGCCTTCACCTATGACAATATTCGGCTGATTAAGAAAAGCAAGGAGAAGGTTCAGCAGATCAAAATGCTGGAAAATATCTTTAAACTCCTGAACTCCAGCCTTAGGGAAAGTGAACTTTTTCACGCACTATTGAACGAATTTAGAGGTGAGGTTCCCTTTGATCTGGCCCTCTTGATGACGCGGATGGAAAATATGCCGGAACAGATATCCCTTCTGGATTTTGTTGCCTTTGTGCCCCAAACTATCGGCCTGGCGCGGGATTCTCATTACTGCTTTACCGGTTCTATCTTCGACCGGGTTATTAAACAGGAAAGCGCCCTGTTTTTAGAGGATATAAGTAAATTAAGCCATCCTATAGAACAAGAACTTTTTGGAAAACAGGGGCTGCGAACGGTCGTTTTGTCTCCTTTAAAGAGCGGGGGGAAAGTGATGGGGATACTGGCTGTGGGAGCTTTCAACCCAGATGCTCTGCAGGGGAAGGAATATCAAATTGCCAGGATGTCTCACACCCTTACACTGGCTATAGAACAAAACCGGTTGACTTCCTCTATCATGAAGCGTGACCAGGAAATGGAAGCTATCAAACAGATCGGAGGAATCCTGGCTTCATCCACCTTTGACATGGATAAAGTCCTGAAACACACCATGGAGATGATTGAGGAGATCATGGACGTGGAAGCAGGGTCCCTGTTGTTTCTGGATAAAAACGAGCTCGCATTTAAAGTTTCTTTTAACCTTGATATCGAGATACTCCAGAGTTTCCGGCCTAAACTCGGCCAGGGGATTGTAGGGTATGCCGCTGCTCGCGGAGAACCGGTTCTGGTAAGAGACATTCAAACTTCCCAGTACTACGATCCGGAATTTGACCGGCTGACAGGTTTTAAAACCCGCTCCGTGTTATGTGTGCCCCTGGTTTCCCAGGGCAAGGTGCTTGGGGTAATTGAGGTCATTAACCGACAGCACGGCGATTTTGATACCAAGGATCTTCAACTCCTCCAGTCAATTGCCACCTCGGTCAGTATTGCCCTGGAGAACTCCCGGCTTTACCAGGCAACACTGTCCATGGCAGAACATGAACGGTCCATCCGCAATATGTTCCAGAAGTTTGTCCCCAAGGAAATTGTGGACCAAATTACCCATGATTCTTTGGGAGAGAGGCCGGTAGTGGATGAATTGAAAATGTTAACTTTACTCAATATTGATATCCGAAACTTTTCCGTCCTTGGCAGTAGCATCGGTCCCCAGAAGACTGTAGCTATTTTAAATCATTTTTTTGCTGTTATGGGAGGTATCGTCTTCAAATATGGTGGAATTGTGGATAAGTACCTGGGTGATGGCTTCCTTGCTGTTTTTGGGGCCCCGATTTCAGGCAGCTCGGATGCGGATAATGCCATTTCCGCGGCCCTGGAGATGAAAAAAAACCTTGCCGTTATCAACGAATATTTATCCGACAAGATTGAGATTCCCCTGACGATAGGGATCAGTGTTCATACCGGGGAAGCCGTAGTGGGGAATATTGGTTTTGACAAAAAAATGGATTACACGGTGATTGGAGATTCGGTCAATGTTACCTTCAGGTTGCAGGAACTGACCAAGAACAGACCGAACATTGTCTTAATAAGCGATAAGACCCGCCGGGCAGTCATGAACTCAATTCTGGATGTACAGGAAATTGGAAAGTATAATGCCGGGCAAATCATGGGTGAATTGAAGATTTATGAACTACTGGGGCAGCAGGGTAAGCTAAAAGTTGAATGAAAAATAGAACCTATTTATGAAAACAATAATTATGACCTTGACTAAAATAGAGTGCTTGACATAGATTAGATGTTATACCACATATATCACTTCGGTAGTGTCAAATAAAGCATGAAAGAATAAGGTCAAAAGCATTGATTTTAGAGGGATATTTTTTCATATAACGGGGGAGGAAAGCCTAAACACTAAATCCTAAACTCTAAATAAACTCAAAATGGATAAAACTCAAAACCCAAAACCATATGATTTAGGAGAAAGAACTAAGAGATTCGCCATGAGAGTGCGTGAGTATGTAAAAGATTTGCCAAAGACTTTGGCTAACATAGAGGATGGCAAACAGGTTATAAGAGCTTCTGGATCGGTTGGCGCTAATTATATTGAGGCTGAAGAAGCTCTAAGCAAGAAAGATTTTATAATGAGGATAAAGATTAAGTAGAAAAGAAGCAAAAGAAACCAAGTATTGGCTTGAACTTATAGAATCGAAAATGGATAGAATTAAAGAAAAAGAAGCATTAATTCAAGAAGCGACAGAGCTAACGAAAATATTTGGTGCAATTGTTGAAAAGTCTAAATAATGTTTTGAGTTTTGTATTTTTAGCTTTGGGTTTATTTAGGATTTAGAGTTTAGAGTTTAGAGTTTTAAAATGAGGGTAAATAGTTTTGACAGTACCATCACTTTTCTAAGGAGGAAGCATGAATACATTGCAATTTAAAAGGTTATTCGATCCAATAAACATAGGACCCATGACTGTCAAAAATCGCTTTGTCATGTCACCTATGGGTACGGTATTTTCAAGAGATGTCAATGAAGCGAACGAGCGGCGTTTAGCCTACTACGAGGCAAGGGCAAAAGGTGGTGTAGGGATGATCATCGTGGAGGCTTCGGCTGTTGATCCCAAATCGGTGATGATTCCTGGAATGATAGGCAACTATGATGACGAGTTTCTTCCGTTACTGAAAAGATACGCGGATACCATAAAGAAGCATGGCGCAAAAGCCGTAATACAACTCGCCCATGGAGGAGGGGCAGCAAATTCTTTTATAACCGGTTACCCTCCGGTTGCACCATCACCCATCGCTCCCAGGCCAGGTGGAGAGATACCAAAGGAGCTGACCATCCCTGAGATAAAGGAGATCGTTAAAAGATTCGGAGAAGCCGCCCTTAGGGCAAAAAAAGCAGGCTTTGACGGTGTGGAATTGCATGGAGCCCATGCTTACCTGTTTGTCCAATTCTTCACCTCTGCATTCAATAAAAGGACAGATGAATATGGTGGCTCCCTGGAAAACAGAGCAAGATTCTATATGGAAGTATTTCGTTCCATCAGGGATAAAGTTGGACCCGATTTCCCTGTGTGGTCTCGCATAAATGCCCGTCATTTCAATCTCGAAAATGGTATTACCCTCGATGATTCAAAAAAACTGGTGAAAATGATGGAAGAAGTTGGGGCCAGTGCGGTGAATGTCTCTTGTTACGGTATAGGAAAGGACAATTTCATAAATTGTACCAACATCCCTGGTGGCCTGGCCTATTTCGCAGAGGCCATAAAGAAGGAAACAAACCTGCCCGTAATAGCCATAGGTATGATGACACCTGAGGCTGGAGAAAGGGTTCTCGAAGAGGGGAAAGCCGATCTTATCGCATTCGCAAGGGGCTTTTTATGTGATCCCGAAATCCCCAATAAGGCAAAAGATGGGAAAACGGAGGACATCGTACCGTGCCTCGGATGCTTGAGGTGTTTACAGGAAATGATCTTTAAGTTGAACCCCTTAATGTGTTCCGTAAATGCCTCACTTGGCCGTGAGAAAGAGTTGAAGATCAAACCGGCGGAAAAGAAGAAAAAGGTCATGGTTGTTGGGAGCGGACCGGCCGGCATCGAAGCTTCCAGGGTTGCCGCCCTGAGGGGTCATGATGTCACCTTATACGAGAGAGAAAAGGAACTGGGAGGGCAGATTAGACAGGCAAGTATCCCTCCAGGGAAAGAAAGATTCAAAGCCTACTTAGAATACCTGAGAACTCAGGCAAAAAAACACGGGATTAAGATACAGATCGGTGTAGAAGTAACAGCCGATCTAGTTGAAAAAGAGAAGCCGGACGCAGTTGTCATCGCAACTGGTGGCATACCTTTCCTCCCTGAAATATCAGGTATGGACATGTCCAGGATTGTCACTGCTGGCGATGTCCTTCTGGGAAAGGTGAAAACGGGGAAAAAGGTTCTCGTAATCGGAGGCGGGTTAGTTGGTTGTGAGACGGCCCATCATCTTATGGACAAAGGAAAAAAGATCACGATAACGGAGATATTGGACGCGATGGCAACCCAGAAGATACCCTTTGTAAGGGAGGCCTTTCTGGAAGAACTTGAAAAGAATGGAGTGGAACTGTTGACAGGGGTTGCCTACAAAGAAGTTGCAGATAAGGGAATCATCCTTATTGACAACAAGGGTGAAAAAAGGATGATAGAGGCGGATACAATTATTTTGGCTGCCGGTGCCAAATCTGATGATAAACTCTTTGAACAGATAAAGGGGAAAATCAAAGAGGTGTATAAGGTAGGAGATTGTGTCGAACCGAGGCAAATAGGAGAAGCGGTTGAAGAAGGAATGCGTATAGGAATGAGCCTTTAGACAGCCCTTTATTCACTTCTCTACTCCTCCAGTCCTCTACTCCTCTACTCTCATGAATTTGCTCTCAGGGGACTTCTTCAAAGCTCTCGATAGGTTATGAAAAGCCTCTTTTTACTTCCTCTGGGCTCTTCGTAGTTAACGTTTATCTGAAGTCTACAGAAAGGAGAAATAGGAATAATGAGGATTGTCCCTGCTATTTTGACTGATAAATTAGAAGACTTTCAGAATATGGTAGATATTACTAAAGGGTTCACCGATTATGTTCAGATTGACTTTATGGATGGGGTTTTTGTGCCTTCAAAGAGTATATCTTTGGATGCTTTAATGGGGGTGAAAATACCTTTAGATATCGAGGCACATCTAATGGTGAAAGAACCCAATAGTTATCTTGCCTCTCTTAAATCCATGGGGGCTAAAAAGGTTATCTTCCATTTTGAGGCAGATCCAGATCCAGAGAATGTGATCTCTAATATTAAGGATTTGGGTATGGAAGCAGGTTTGGCTATTAACCCCAAGACCGCTATCTCAGAGTTTCAGTCTTTAGTGCCACAGGTTGACTCTTTTTTGTTCCTATCAGTGGATCCCGGTTTTTATGGTAGCCTTTTCATACCTGGGGTGCTTGATGAGATAAGGCGTTTTCGTGCTCAATTTCCGTCTGCCTTTATTGGGATAGATGGTGGGATTAGCCTTGACAATATAAAGAAGGTGAAGGCATCTGGGGTGGACTATGCATGCGTTGGTAGTCGAATCTTCCTGCAACCGGATCCAAAGGAAAGCTATGAGGCGTTTCTAAGGAGTCTTAACGAGGATTCA
>JBAZOX010000145.1:0-6619 GCA_041648535.1 Desulfobacteria bacterium
TGAATTTGACATAGTATATGGAGAAGGAATATCCAGGGAGGGCGATCTTTTGGATGTAGCTACTTCCTATAATCTGGTAGAAAAAAGCGGGTCATGGTATTCATACGGGGGAGAGCGTATCGGGCAGGGAAGAGAGAATTCCAAACTGTTCTTAAAAGAGCATTCCGAGATTGCCGACGATATAAAGGTAAAAATCCTGGATTGCTTTGGTCTAAAGTCAAAACAGGGAAAAGAGGAAAGAAGCGAATCTTAATAATGCTTATAGCTAAAATTGTATGTATAAATGATACACCTATTTTGGAGGTAATAAATGGGTGGTACATTGAAAAAACTAAATTTTTTTGTGGATGAGGATGTACACAAGGAACTCAATAAATTGGTACCTGCCGGACAGAAGAGCAGGATTATAAACGAGGCATTGCGAAAAGAACTGTTAATGATCAAAAGGGAGAAGGTAACAGAAAAGCTTATGGCATTAAAGTCCGAAGGCGAAAAGGTGCCAGTGGGAGAGATAGTTGAAGCATTGAAAAGGGACAGGGGGCGGCACGCATGAAGGTCTTTGTGCCTATGATGCCATATATCATGCTGTGGCTTTACTTGAAAATGGAGTTATGGTTACGGCTGACAAAGCTTACTTTGAAAAAGTGAAGGGCAAGGGCAGGATAATATTGATTTGAATAATCATCTAAAAAGGAGGAGTTTTCAGAAATAAAAGAAACCATTTCCGAAGGCACTTACAACATGGGTGATGGTGAAACGCCTGGTGTTGCACAAAATAGAGCGCTATAAAATGCTAAAAGAATCGCTCTTGAGCAGGCAGGAACTTATGTTGAGAGCTATCCATGGGTAAAAAATTTCAAATTGACAGAGGAAGAAATCAATAAAAAAGAACTAAGCGAAACAGATATCTGCGATCTGTTTATCACACCGGCAATAGTAAAGGCTGGGTGGGACACAATTAGACAGATCAGACGCGAGGTAACTTTGACTCCCGGCCCTGTTATAGTTAGGGGCAATATGTCGTCTCGCAACAAAAAAAAGAAAAAATTTGCGGACTATGTACTATATCAGGAACCAGGTGTCCCAATTGCCGTAGTAGAAGCCAAAGACAATAACCATACAGTCAGTCAAGGAATGCAACAGGCGTTGGGATACTCAGAAATACTAGAAGTTCCAAGCGTATTCAGTTCTAATGGCGATGCCTTTGCATCACATAATAAATTCCCCGCCGCCGGAGAGGATATCGAGACCCAATTTCCGCTGGAAAAGTTCCCACCACCACAAAAACTCTGGCAACGCTATAAGTCATCTCGCGGCATTGAAGAAAAATCAGAAGAACTTGTATTACAGCCTTATCACTCAGACAGCTCCGGAAAAGAACCACGCTATTACCAGGTTGAAGCCATTAATCGGGTTGTTGAAGCGGTCGCCAAAGGCCAAAAGCGTGTGTTGATAGTGATGGCCACAGGCACCGGCAAAACCTATACGACATTTCAAATTATTTGGCGGCTCTGGAAGGCAAAAGTCGTGAAGAGAACCCTTTTTTTAGTCGACCGGAATATTCTGGCCGATCAAACCTTGGTCAATGATTTCAAGCCATTCGGATCGGTCATGGCCAAGGTCAAAAACCGAAAGATTGATCCGGCCTATGAAATCCACTTGGGCCTCTATCAAGCTATAACGGGACCAGACGAAGAAGACAAAATATTTAAAAACGTTTCCCCCGATTTTTTTGACATGATCATCATCGACGAATGTCATCGAGGAAGCGCCGCAGAGGATTCAGCCTGGCGGGAAATCCTTGAATATTTTTCAAGCGCCATTCAGTTAGGAATGACCGCCACGCCCAGGGAAACAAAGTACGTTTCAAATATAACCTACTTTGGCGACCCTGTTTACACCTACAGCCTGAAGCAGGGTATTGCAGATGGTTTTCTCGCTCCCTATAAAGTGGTTCGCATCGATATCGACAAAGACATCTACGGCTGGACACCACCTCCCGGCATGAGAGATGACCTTGGGCAGGAAATCGAAGACCGCACCTACAATCAACAAGATATGGATCGCATACTCGTTCTTAACCAGCGAACAAAGCTCGTTGCAAACCGGGTTATGAAACTCCTTAACGCAACTGATCCATTCGCAAAAACCATTATTTTTTGTGAAGATATAGACCATGCTGAACGAATGCGTGCCGCCATCGTTAATGCCGCAGGGCAGCTCGCTATCGACAACCCCAAATACGTCATGCGCATCACCGGCGATAGTGTCGAAGGCAAGGCAGAACTCGATAACTTTATCGATCCTGAAAGCAAGTTCCCTGTTATCGCCACTACCTCAGAGCTCTTGACAACCGGTGTCGATGCAAAAACTTGCAAGCTCATTGTACTGGATAAAACCATCAACTCAATGACAATGTTCAAACAGATTATTGGGCGGGGCACCCGAATAGAAGAAGAATACAACAAATACTTTTTCACCATCATGGATTTCAAAAAAGCTACCGAACTCTTCAGAGATCCGGATTTCGATGGTGAGCCTGTTGTTATTTACGAACCCGATGATGACGACGATCCTGTTCCTCCCGATCCGGACGGCTCTGATGACGAGGGTGATGATGACGAAGATGGCGACGGCACGAAAAAATATGTTTTTAACGGGGTCCCGGTCAAAATAATTGCCGAACGCATTGAATACTATGGCCCGGATGGCAATCTGATTACCGAATCTTACCGCGACTTTACCCGTAAACAGATCAAATCCGAGTTTGCTTCTCTGGACGAATTCCTCCGTCGCTGGAACACCGCCAGGAAAAAGCAGGCAATCATAGAATTGCTTGAAGAGCACGGCATCATCTTAGAGAACCTTGCCGAACAGGTTGGCAAAGACTATGGTGACTTTGACCTCATTTGCCATATTGCCTATGATCAGCCCCCGCTCACCCGAAAGGAGCGAGTCAATAATGTTAAAAAACGCAACTACTTTACCAGGTATGGCGAACAGGCACGAGTTGTCCTCAATGCACTTCTTGATAAATACGCCGAAGAAGGCATAAGCAGCTTAGAAAATGCCAAAGTGTTAAAACTCAAACCCTTCAGCGATATGGGCACCCCCATGGAGATAATAAATAATGTCTTTGGCGGCAAAACCGAATACGAAAACGCCATTGAAGAGCTTGAGCAAGAATTATATAAACAGGAGCAATGCGCATGAGTAACGTTTCAGGTATTATTAAATCCATTCAAGATATAATGCGCAAAGACGTTGGCGTCGATGGTGACGCCCAGCGCATCAGCCAGTTGGTATGGATGTTTTTTCTAAAAATATTTGATGACCATGAAAAAGAGCTCGAATTGCTCGAAGACGACTATAAGTCCCCATTACCAGAACACCTGCGTTGGCGCGCCTGGGCAAAAGACCCGGAAGGTATGACCGGTGAAGAATTATATGGTTTTGTCGATTCACAACTGTTTCCAACCCTTAAGAACAAACTCAACATCCTCGGCCCAGCTGGAAAACGCGCGCTGGTGGTTCGTGACGTATTTGAAGACGCTTACAACTACATGAAATCCGGCACCTTGATGCGTCAGGTGATCAATAAGATTTGTGAGATAGACTTCAACACCCAAAGCGACCGCCATACCTTCGGTAACATCTACGAACAAATCCTTAAAGATTTGCAAAGTGCAGGTAATGCCGGCGAGTTCTATACCCCCCGTGCTGTGACACAATTCATCGTCGACCGAGTCAACCCGCAACTGGACGAAGCAGTACTCGATCCGGCCTGCGGTACCGGAGGTTTTCTCACCAATGTCATCGAACACAAGCGTGCAAAATTCGTTAATTCCCCAGCAGACGAAGAAGTCCTGCAAGCCTCCATTCATGGCGTTGATAAGAAATCACTGCCGTATATGCTGTGCATCACCAACATGGTATTGCACGGTATCGACACACCCACGAACATTAAGCATAATAACACCCTGAGTCGTCCTTTGCGTGACTATACCAGTAAAGACCGTGTAAACGTTATCGTTACCAATCCTCCCTTTGGCGGCATGGAAGAAGACGGCATCGAAAACAATTTCCCGGCAACATTTCGCACCCGCGAAACAGCCGACCTGTTTGTAACCATTATTATTCATCTGCTAAAAGACAAAGGCCGTGCCGCGGTTGTTCTACCCGACGGCTTTTTCTTTGGCGAAGGCATGAAAACCCGGCTCAAGGAAAAACTACTAGAGGAATGCAATCTCCACACAATCGTGCGCTTGCCCAATGGCGTCTTTAACCCCTACACCGGCATTAAAACCAATCTGCTGTTTTTTACCAAGGGCCTGAAAACCCAGAATATCTGGTATTATGAACACCCATATCCGGAAGGCGTGAAAAGCTATAACAAGACCAAACCCATGCGCTTTGAAGAGTTTCAACCCGAAATCGACTGGTGGGGCAGTGAGGCCGATGGCTTTAGCGCAAGGGTGGAAACCGAACAGGCATGGAAAGTCTCAATAGCCGAAATCAAAGCTCGCAACTACAACCTGGACATCAAGAACCCCCATGTTGGCGAGCAGATCAGTCACGATCCGGAGGAGCTGCTAGGAAAATATGCCAAACAGCAACAGGAAATCACAAAGCTGCGCGACCAGTTTAAAGCCATTCTGGCCGAGGCGCTCAACAGCGGGGGGAGCCGCTCAAAAGTGGTAAATTTGATAACCGACCATATCGATATCTGGACTGCTGCCCAAACACAAAAGACCAACGGCGGCAGAGGTCGTGGCAATGGCTCTGCTAATCAGAGCCCTCATGGTATAAAAAAACTGCGTGAGCTGATTTTAGAACTTGCCGTGCGCGGCAAACTAGTACCCCAAGATCCCAATGACAAACCCGCCAGTGTATTGCTTGAAAAAATCGCCAAAGAAAAAAAACGGTTAATTAAAGAAGGAAAAATCAAAGAACAGAAATCACTTCCTGAAATTGAAGAAGTTGAGAAACCATTTGAGTTGCCAAATGGATGGAGATGGGAAAATTTAGGAAACTTTGTTCATTTAGAAATGGGACAGAGTCCATCTTCTAATTTCTACAACCAAGAACAAATTGGAATTCCATTTTTCCAAGGCAAAGCTGATTTTGGTGATTTATTCCCAACTCCCAGATATTGGTGCACTCAACCGACAAAATATTCATATCCAGGTGATATTCTATTATCGGTACGTGCGCCCGTTGGACCTACAAATGTTTCAGATTCCGAATGTTGCATAGGTCGTGGTTTAGCCGCATTGAGACCACTTTCGAGTACGAATACAAAATATATATTGTACTTTATGCGAGCATTTCAGAAAAATTTGGAAGATTTGGCCACTGGTACAACCTTTGCGGCTGTCTCCAAAACTGATGTAGAAACATTTTTGATTGCCATACCCCCCCTCGCAGAACAACACCGCATCGTAGCTAAAGTCGATGAACTGATGGCCCTATGTGACACCCTTAAAGCACGGCTGAAGGACGCCCAAACCATCCAGGTCCAATTGGCCGATGCCATCGTTGAACAGGCGGTAGGGCTGTAGCGTAAGCTTAAACAGATCAGAAATACTGTATAGAAACAACTTCCTACATATTCCACATTTAAGTTTTTCATAAAAGTCAAAATATGGTATATATAACAAAAAGCATCCAGTAAAAAATTACCGTGTCATTTGAAATGTTTCATTAATTGGGTAATTTCAGTTAAGGAGGTGATTGTCTCAGTGAATGCACTTGACCACTTTTTATCAATCCGTATAGAGGGAAAGTCCGTCGGTTCCGGCAGGATATCTGTAAGTCATTTATTGCAATTGATATCGCAATTTAACAAGACCTTGCACCGCTGTGGAATGGTTCTAATGGGGCAAGCTGAAAGCATACGTAAGGGACCAACGCAAAAAAGCATTAAGGAAGAGATCGCACTTGATCTTGTTGAAATAACTCATGGTAGCCCAGCCACTCTATTGGGATTTGAGCGATCCTCCGATCAGCAGTATTTAGAGGGGATGGATTTCGGACTGGAAATTATTGAAAAATCTCTATCAGGTCTGCAACAGGTTCAGCAACCAGGTGATGAGCTGCCTGCCGGTTTTGATCCGGGAGTATTGATAGCCTGGCGTGATCTGGGTACTCTTTTTGAAAAAGGAGTTAATGAAATCAGCTTCTCCCTAAACCATCGGCATCAACCGATAGAATCGCGATACGATTTAAAAGGATTCCAACATATACAAGAACGAATTAGAGGGCCTCAGGTCAACATTCGAACGATCGAAGGCCGTTTGTTGATGGCAGATTTTAAAGAGCATGGCACTCGTTGCCGAATACATCCATCAATCGGCGACCCGGTTCTTTGCCTTTTTGATGAGGATCGAAAGGAAGAAGTTTTAGATAATATCCTGCGTTATGTAAAAGTTATCGGAGAGGCAAAGGAAGACCCGTTCACAGGCAAAATCAGTAGTATTATACTGCATGATATTCAGCGGCTTGAGGGTCGAGAACAGGAAAGAACCGATCTTTTGCCGCAAGGCACTCCTTTGCCTACCAGTTTCTGGCAGTCACTCAGTATAGAGGAATTGGCTCAGATTCAAGGGGTTAAACCAAT
>JBAZOX010000146.1:0-6606 GCA_041648535.1 Desulfobacteria bacterium
TGCAATTTACAGGCGCTTTTTTTACTGTGTTTCTGAGATATCTTAATGACTGACTTGTCACTTTTTGTTCTTGCATTTAGGTATGATATTTTTTAACCGTTGGGGGAAGGTTGTGCAAAGGTCTCCGAGTATGAACCAGTACAAATTCCATATTGTACATCTTATGCTAAAGGAGAAGCCTTTACCTAATAGTATGTCCAGCCGACCGCTACGCTTCGGCTGATTTCTGCGTTCTCCCCTCGCTTCGCTCGGGGAGAATGCGGCAGTTGAGCAGCGAACTCCTGAACCTCCCCTCCGCTGCGGGGAGAACCAGGAGTTCGAGACAGATTGCCCCTCCGGGGCACTGCTCAACTGCCGCGTTATGCCTATGCAATGAAAATATATTTCCAAAACATAAAAACATGGTATACTACCGTACAAAATCACATATTTAGGGAGGTTGAATATGATAAAGACTGATGAACTTTTTGCTGAAGCGGTTTCGCTACCGTTGGATATTCGGACGCAACTTGTAGACAAGCTTCTACAAAGCCTCCATCCAGTCCAAAAAGAGATTGATGAGTTGTGGGTAGAAGAGGCGGAAAAGAGGGTTGAAGAAATAAGAAGCGGCAAAGTAGTTACAATACCGGGTGAAGAAGTATTCAAAAAAATCCGTAAAAGGTTAGGCTCTTGAAATATTCTTTCCATGCCGAAGCTGAAAAGGAACTTAACGATGCAATAGATTATTATAACAAGTGCCAAAACGGCCTCGGGGTTGAATTTGTAGAAGAAGTATACGCCGCAATCCAGAATATTCTTTCATTCCCTCACGCATGGGCTCCGCTTTCCAAAAACACCAGAAGATGTCTGACCAATCGTTTTCCCTATGGGGTCATTTACCAAATTACACATGGTGAAATATTTATAGTCGCTGTGATGCAACTTAACAGAGAACCCGGATATTGGAAAGACAGGGAAAAGAAGGCATAACGAATCACTCGTGCGGATGGCTGTTAGCCACCGCACAGTTCAGGCGTTCCCCCCTTCGCTTCGCTCCGGGGAGAATGCGGCAGGAGAAGAAATGAGACTAATTGAGGAAAAATATCAGCGTATCACGGATGGCAGTCGTTCATTTGATATTCGCTTTTGGCAATCCCAAGGTGATCGTGCCATTTTCGAGGCTGTAACGGAAATGTTTCATGACTACTTCTTGATCCGAGGTAAAAATGCTGACGAATCCCGACTTCAAAGAACTATTGAATCTTTTCGAAAAGCATAAAATTCGCTATCTTATTGTGGGTGGCTATGCGGTAATGAAATACAGCGAGCCACGATTCACGAAAGACCTTGATGTGTGGATAGCAACTGACCCAGAGAATGCAAACGCGGTGTATTTAGCGCTAAAAGAGTTTGGGGCACCGTTAGCAGATCTTAACGCAGATGACTTCACCCGCAAGGATTATTTCTATCAGATGGGAAGACTGCCTCTACGGGTTGATATTATGATGTCGATACCAGGAGTCGACTTTGAAGATGCATGGAAAAACCGTGAATTCGTTGAATTGGACGACTTTAAGATTCCATTTATTTCGAGATCTGACTTGATTCGGGCAAAAGAAGCTAGCGGAAGTCCACAAGACAAAATCGATATCGACAAATTAAAAGAAGCCGAACAATTGGAGATACTCGACGTAAAATAGTGTGCCGCTTCGCTTTGCGCTATTTCCAGCGAGTGATCCATGCCGCATTATGCCCAAACGCAAATTGCCAAAGGAATGACAAATATCAGTTTATGAATGAACAACAATCAAATGACCCACTTCATGGCATTACCTTGGAGCAGATCGTAAATAGCCTGGTTAATCATTACGGTTGGAGCGAGTTGGGGAAACGCATCAATATCCGATGTTTCAACAGTGACCCGTCAGTGAAGTCCAGCCTAAACTTTCTGCGAAAGACCCCTTGGGCAAGAAAAAAAGTTGTAAATTTATACATCTCATTATGTAGAAAAATAAATAACAAATCGGGGGGGATAGGCAGTGCAATTGATTAAATGCACTAAAAATCCAATAACTTTGCAAAAGCTTGTCGGTGCGCCTCTACTGGTTTTAGGAGCTGTCGTTTCAATGGTTTGAATCATCTGCCATTGACTAAGAGGCCGCCCAACAATCGATTTCAGCCGACACGCTTCTCTCGCTCCGCGTGCTGCTGAAGCGCGTGCCGTCAGCCATCTGAAATAGGAGAAATATATGGGAAAAGAAACTGTAGCGGTCTATTGGGACTTTGAAAATATTCATGCCAGTTTATATGACTCGGTCAACGGCAGTGGTGGCTATGGGAGAACTCAAAATAGGAACAAACACCAAGACCTGTTGGTTAATGTGCAAGCGCTATATGATTTTGCTACAACATACGGAAATGTGGCAATCAATAAGGCCTATTGCAATTGGCAATGGTTTGCAAAATATAGGCATTCCTTGCTTAAATGTGCTGTCGAACTAATCCAAATATTCCCTCCAGGCGCATCAGCCAAAAACGGAGCTGATATTAAGTTATCTCTTGATGCAATTGAGGATGTGTTGAGATTCCCACATATTTCCTCAATTATTGTCATAGGTGGCGATAGTGACTTTATTCCCCTGGCACAAAAAATTAAGGCTGCAGGGAAAGACCTAATCGGTATTGGTTGTAAATCATCGACAAATCAGCACTGGGCTAACAGTTGCTCGGACTTTAAATATTACGATGCTCTGGTAGTTGATAGCCAAACAGATGAAAATGCTGGAAATGAAGATGTTGAATCAGATATAATACAGGTAAAAGATCCTGTTGAACTTTTATCAAAAGCGATTAAGCAAATTTCTAAGAGAACCGGCGACGAATGGGTTGTTAAGGCAGCAATAAGGCCCATAGTGAAGCGGCTTGATCCTACATTTGATGAATCAAATTACGAATGTAAAACATTCTCAGAGTTACTTAAAAAATATCCCAAGAGCTTTAAGATCAAGCAGGGAGAGCACGACCATTTAGTTAGTTTGGTCGCATAGATATGGCTATCAAACTGAGATTTTGAAACGTATGATACTTAAACGGCCTATCGGGATATATAGGGGAAGGAATATCTTATGAAGACGAAATCACTGGCAATATTGATTTGCTTGCTCATATTTGGAGTTGCCAACGCCGGCGAAAAGACCACAACAAACAAGGGAAAACTGCATCGTAACCACCTTGCGACAAGTAATTATTACTCCGAGCTCATCTCAGGAGCCGCACCCCAAATCGCAGAGCTTAATTTATTTACAAATATGCTACCCAAAGGTGGGGATCTTCATCATCACTACTCAGGTGCGATCTATGCTGAGACCTACTTAGATTGGGTAGGAACGCAAAATTATTGTATATACCGTGAAAGCAACCCGGAGCTGAAGGTGCAAAAATACCATATCGAGACGAAGCTGGCGGAGCTTTCAGAAGCCGCGCGCAAAATTTGTATCAGCGCAGATGCCACGCGAAAAGACAATGCATTCTATCGAGAATTGCTCAAGCGCTGGTCAGATAAAGACTACGACAATCACTACCACGAACAATCCGCACCAGATCAGCAGTTTTTCGATACCTTTGGCTTTTTTGGCCCAGTTTCGAATTATTCATATCATGATGGTTTGCAGTCTTTAAAAGAACGGGCAATAGCCGAAAATGTACAGTACCTGGAGACAATGTTGAAAGCGGCTCCCGACGTCGATAACCCGGACTTGGCAAGGAAGCTAAACGATTTAAATGCAAAGTCCTCAGATCAACAGATAGCTGAGGCACTAACCGCCTTCTCTGATTTTCTGGCAAACGACCCTGAGTCAAAGGAAAAAATAAGCAACTATGTGCAGACCATGAAAGAAGCTGCGGAGGGTATAGATGATGCCAATTTCAAACTCCGCTTCCAGTCCTATGTGTCTCGCAACAGTGCTCCGGCCACGGTGTTTTCTGGCTTGTATTCGTCTTTCTCGGCAGCGAAAGCAAGCAAGCTAGTTGTTGGCGTCAATATTGTCGGTCCGGAAAACGGCCAAGTCGCGATGCGTGACTACACCTTACACATGAAGATGTTTCGCTTTTTGAAGCAACGTTTTCCTGGCGTCAAACTCTCACTGCATGCGGGGGAGTTAGCACTGGGCATGGTCCCTCCGGAGGGCTTAAAGAGTCATATTGATGAAGCACTGCAGATCGCAGATGCAGATCGTATTGGGCATGGAGTAGATATCGCGCACGAAACTAATGCCTATGAACTGCTTGGCATAATGAAGAAGCGCAAAATCGCTGTTGAGGTAAATCTAACTAGTAACGCGTTTATTCTAGGGGTGAAAAATGAGGCCCATCCGGTGCTGCTATACCGGCAGCATAATGTTCCGTTCGTCATTTCCACTGACGATGCCGGGGTATCGCGCAATAATTTGAGTAACGAATACCTTCTATATGCAAGTCGATACAAACCTTCTTACGGAGAGCTTAAAAGGGTGGTGTACAACAGCATTCGTTACTCTTTTTTGAGTGAACACGAGAAGCGTCAGGAGTTGCTGGAATTGGATAAACGTTTCGCTGCCTTCGAAGAAAAAATTGCCAATATAGCGCATTCTCCGAGAGGGAGGGATCTCACTACTAGCCAGGAACATCGCTGATGAGTGTGGAGCAATGATGTTTGGTATGGTTGGGGTGTCACAAGCGGCCCCTGTTGAATGGGGCCGAATTCCGGGGACAGAATACCTAATTCCCCCTAACGCGTTGCATTCGACCGCGCTTACGCTCGGCGGCTTAACTGTCGCATTATACATTGTAAAACATTATTTCAGTGTGTAGTATAATTGACCGAAAGGTCAATTAAGATACGAAAAGCTATAACTTACGACAGAGCGCCCTTTGCGGCAAAAAAGGGATTGATAACAGGAAAGGAGGTGTACAATGGGAGACAAAGGCGGAAAGAAGGATAAGGACAAGAGTCAGAAACAGAAAAAAAGCAAACAGGACCAAAAGGATAAAAAGAAGTCGGATAATCAACCGAAAAAAACTCCGTAAAGCACGGATTGATCCGGGAATTGTATCCGATCCCGAGACTCGGATGTTGACCCACTGAAGGCGGAGTTAACCCAAAAATTGGACCGTTATAAGGGTAAGGGGTTAAAATTGCGCGTTTCCGACGAGCGCCAGGCTATTTCCGTAAGTTTCCCGACCGGATATGATCGAGGGCGTTTTCAATGGGTTGCGGGTCGATATGCCGCATGAGGACGCCGATGTACTGAAGCTGCCTGCGGCGGGCGCTATGGCTTCTTATTCTGCGCGCGAATTCGATGGCAGTCAGAAGCTCATCCGGCAGCCCCATGGTCTCAAGCTGGCTGAACGGCAGTGCGACCAACTGTTCGCCCAGGCGCTGTAGTGCCTTGTCTTCATTTTTTCTCCGGGTTCTGCTCTTATAATCCGTATCCATTTTGCAGACATCCCCCTTCCTGTTTACCCAAAATCAATACCTATAAAAATTTTCCTCAGGCAAGCTCACTAGCGTTCTTCCCATCGAAGAACGGACTTACTCACAATTCAGTTGATTTTACACCCAAACTCTTGCAATATACCCTGATGCGGGAACGAAAGAGTTTATTCAGGCTCATAACAAGTAATACTGCAAAAGGTTTGAAATGGTCAAGCAATATCTCGACCGTTCTTTCCGACTCCGATTGAAGCTAAAGGGGTGATAAATGGTATCAGCCGATTCGGTCAAACGCCGTAGAAGAGAAAATAGGCAAGTGGGGGTATATCAGTATCAGAAGGATTGCCGTTATTTTGCCCAGATAGCAGACGGTTTAAAAGAAGCCGGCGTGGAGGAACTGGCTGAACTCGGCGCCGAAGATGTCAGGCCGGAATTCAGCGGAATTCATTTCAGGGCGGACAAATCAACCCTGTATCGAATTAATTATTTGACCAGGCTTCTTTCACGGTGCCTTGCGCCATTAATATCATACGCTTGTAATGATACCGATACGCTATATCAGAAGGCCAAACAAATCGAGTGGGAAGATTTTTTTGCGGAAGGCAATACCTTTGCCGTATCCGGGAATGTTTCCAACAGTTCGATTTCGCATTCAAAGTACGCTGCCCTTCGCCTTAAAGATGCGGTTGCAGACTATTTCAAAGAAAAAACCGGTCAGCGTCCGGATGTGTCGGCAAGGAATCCGGATATCCTGCTGAACCTTCATATCAGGAACAATGAGGCAGTAATAAGCCTCGACACCTCAGGTGGAGCGCTTCACCGGAGAGGATACAGAGAGGAGACCGTTTTGGCGCCGATGCAGGAAACCGTCGTCGCCGCGATTATCAGATTCAGCGAATGGAACGGTTCTCTCCCTTTATATGATCCTTTCTGCGGTTCGGGAACCATTTTGTGTGAAGCGCTCATGCGGTATAGCAATATTCCTGCGGGTGTTTTCAGGAATCAATTCGGTTTTGAATTTCTGCCCGACTTTGACGGCGCTGTTTGGAAGCAGGTAAAAAAAGAGGCCGACGGACACATCCGGGAACTGCCGAAAGGTCTGATTGCGGGTAGTGATGTATCCCCGGAGGCTGTTGGCGCGGCGCGGACAAACCTGA
>JBAZOX010000147.1:0-6602 GCA_041648535.1 Desulfobacteria bacterium
GACTATGGTGATGACCTTAAATCATGATGAGCTCTGGCAGATAGAAGAATATGCCGAGGGATTGGGGGTTAAGTTCCGCTTTGATCCTATACTCAACCCAAGGCTGGACGGCTCTAAAGCGCCTTGCAGTTTCAGATTGTCACCGGAAGAGGTGGTAGAGCTGGATTTGGCTGATGAGAAAAGGGTTAAAGAATGGCGAGAGTTCTGTGAAAAGTTTGTAGGTCCTTCTGAATCTGACAATCTTTATATCTGTGGCGCCGGCGTTTCCACATTCCATATCAATCCATACGGGAAAATGAGCGCGTGCGAAATGATCAGGTTTCAGAATTATGACTTACCTCGTGGTTCCTTTGAAGAGGGCTGGTATCAATATATCCCTGAGTTTTTAACCCTGAAATCTACAGGCGATTATCCATGCGGCAAGTGTGAATTAATATCTCTATGCGGCCAATGCCCGGGCTGGGCATGGCTGGAGAATGGAAATCCGGAAGCCCCTGTAGAATATCTCTGCCGGATAGCTCATCTGCGGGCAGAGGCATTTGATACAAGAAACCAGGTCTCAAAGAAACAGAGGTTGCTTGAGAGGTAAAGCTCATATCAGAGGTTTATGTGGATATGGGAAAAGATAACTGGCTCGTTGTCGTTTATAGAGAGTTCGACTACAAGCAATCGTAACAGATTTAATAGACAAATTATAGCATGTATGCTATAAGACTCCTATGAATTGGACAATCACGTATTACAGCGAATCGGTTCAGAATGAAATACTTGATTTGCCTGCTGGCTTTCTCGCGCGTTTCCTTAGATACGCAGATCTTATGGAATTATATGGTCCTGATTTGGGAATGCCCCATACGCGTGCGATGGGTGAAGGGCTCTTCGAGTTAAGATTAAAAGCAGTAGAGGGAATTGCGCGGGTATTCTACTGTACGATGATAGGTAAAAGGATTGTGATGCTGCATCAGTTCACTAAAAAAACAGGCAAAACACCGCCCAGAGAACTTACCATAGCAAGGCGGCGCTTGAAGGAGGTCAAAGATGCTCACTCATAAAGAACTTAGGGCTCGTGCCTTTGAACGTGCGGATGTAAAATCCGAATACAACCGGCTTGACGAAGAATTTGCTTTTCTGGACGAATTTCTAAAGGCACGTTCTGCCGCCGGTATCACTCAAGCGGAAGTAGCTGAACGTATCGGAACAACTCAATCAGCGATTGCACGGTTGGAGTCCGGTAGGGGCAGGCACTCTCCATCACTGGCGACATTACAAAAATACGCACGTGCGCTTGGTTGCCGTCTGGAGTTGCGGTTAATTAATGAAATGGATACACGTAAAAAGGGAAGGTCGAACCATGCGCTCCACCGGACGCGCTAATGCGTGCCGGTAAGCTTTTTCGTTCAACTGAACATCTGCAAATTGTTACAATCTTTGCAAAGACAAGGCTTGCGCCAATTTGTAGTCATCTCCTGTGTGCGAAACGTTATTCCATTATAGGAGGATAGGTACGAGAAGAACAACGAAACCGTTATCTGCTTATTGCGAGCGGAAAAGGAGGAAAAAATGGAGACAAGAGAGAAAAATCGGAAACAGTATAAAAAACCGCAAGTAAATCAGGTCAAGCTGGAAATTGAGGAGGCTATCTTAGCAGCTTGTAAGATTACTGGTAATAGCACTGGGAAAGCGTCTCCCCCGAAATGTAGTAATACCGCATGCCAGGCGACCGTAGGGTCATAGTTTAAGGCGAAATAGATTCTCAGTTTTGATGAACTCGTAAAAAGTCGCTTTTCCCTCCCCTGGCGGGAGGGAATAAAAGGGAGGGGGGGAGTTTTGACTTTTTACGAGGTTGTCAGTTTTGAAATCTTCAATGATTGTGAATTTGGAGAGGAATGATCACCCAGGGAAGATATAAGGGTAGGTTTACTTTATTGTGGTAAGTAAAGAGAAATACAGGAAAATTATTTCAGAGATTGGTGGTATCCGCATATCTTTTCTCTTCGGTGAAAGTCAACATGCAGACGAGATAAAAGATACCGATTATGACAATAATGCGCAGGCAAGGCTTCGGGTGCATCATGGCCATATTCCGGATATGAGCAGAAAAGAAAAGATATTTGATTCAGGCAGTAACTGGGCCCTTTACAGAAGCGGTGGGAAGTATGTCCTCCAGGATAGTTCCTTAGAATCCGGTTCATCCCCTGATACGCTCGTCGTTTTAGAGCCGGATTTCAAATCCGGTGACATTTATTTTAGAAATAATGAGTTCAATCAGAACCTCCTTCCCGACCCCTTAGGATATCCTTTAAATCAGATTTTGATGATAATCCTATTATCCCTTCGTAAGGGGGTATTGCTGCATGCATGTGGGATTAACGACAGCGGGCGGGGTTACCTCTTTACCGGCAATTCAACTCACGGCAAGTCAACAATGGCGAGATTGTGGTCAGAAAACCATGCGACAGTTCTTAACGACGATAGGATTATCGTAAGGGAAAAAAATGGAGAGTTCTGGATGTATGGAACGCCATGGCACGGTGACTTTAATGAGGTATCACCGAATGGGCTTCCGATTCGGAAAATATTCTTTTTGCGTCACAGTGAAAAGAACTCGGCTGTCCCCAGAAAAGGCGCCGAAGCGGTTTCAATGCTTCTAACCCGGTCTTTTCCTCCCCTATGGGATAAAAAAGGAATGGATTATACATTGGGTCTGCTTGATCGCATGGCAAGCAAATTACCCTGTTATGAGCTTAATTTCCTCCCGGACAATAGAATCATAGACTTTGTAAGAGATTATTTAGTTAAATGACATTGTGACTATGTATAATGTGGATTTTTAAGTCGATATGAGTACAAGATCAAGATATTGGAGAAGAGAATCATGAGGATTATCACTGCCAAAATACTGGATCCAACCCATCTAGAGTTGAGTCAACCGATCCCTGCTCAACCAGGAGAACACATCCATATTTCCATTCCAGACGAGGATAACGAGGATCGGTTATGGCGAGACATAGCGAAGCGACGGTTATTCGAAGCTTATGCTGCTGAGGATGCCATCTATGACGAATTATGAGTTTGGGGAAATTGTCTTGGTTGATTTTCCCCATGCCGCCCCTGTTCGGAGCAAGAGACGCCCCGCTCTCATCATTTTGGATATCGGTGATGCTGATGTCGTGCTGGCTCCGATAACGACAAAAGAGCACAGTGGGCGTGGTGACTACAAACTCAGAGATTGGCGAGATGATGGCCTATTGCGGGAGTCATGGTTACGTGTGGCGAAGATTGCGTGTTTGCATAAGAGTGACATCATACGTTGCTTAGGACGCTTGACAGATTATGACATGGATATGGTATCAAAGCTATGGCAGACAGTCTATGTCTTACCCTCTGGGACACAGGCTCAATAAATAAGTGAAGAAATTAATAAGAGCATCTTTGTTACTATTGTGGAGGCAGAATTATGAGGAGGAAAACCCGAATAGAACTTCCGAAAAATAAAATCGCGTCATTCTGTATGAAACATCACATACGGAAGCTATCCCTCTTCGGCTCTGTTATTCGGGATGATTTGGGACCCGGTAGCGATATAGACATACTGGTCGAATTCGAACCTGGAAATGTTCCAGGTTTTTTCCGTCTCTTTGATATGGAGGAAGAGTTATCTGTCATACTGGGCGGACGAAAGGTGGATATTCGCACACCTGAAGATTTAAGCCGTTATTTCAGAGACAGAGTCTTGGCTTCGGCAGTGGTACAGTATGCAACGTGATGACATGGTCTATATTCACCATATCCTCGATGCTGCAGATAATTGGTATGACGGGGTTTTTAAGTGAAAAACCCGCCTTTTTTAAACCATTCCAACTTATTGAAATTAAGCAGGGAATTCCTTGAAAAGGATATGTCTATCCGTTTTCAGGCGAAAGGCTTTAGCATGCGCCCTTTTATTCAGGACGGGGATTTTATAACGGTAAGTCCAGTTGGAAGCTCCTCTGTCAGAATTGGAGATGTGGTATTCTACTCAACTGCGGAAGACAATGTAATAGTACATCGAGTTGTTAACAAATATGGAAAAGATGGCAACATGAACTTGGTAATTAAGGGGGATGCTTCATTTAGCTCTCCTGAAAAGGTTGATATACAAAATGTATTAGGCAAGGTAGTGGCTATTGAAAGGAATGGGCGTAAAAGAAATTTAGAAACAAGATTTTACCGGACACTGAACTTGCTGTTTGCCCGACTTTCCCCATTCAGCCATTGGATTTATCCCATAGGAAGTAGACTGAAGCACAGTGGACGCAGGCTGCTAGGTTGAATTGGAAATGTTGGGGTGAAAAAATTCATCGAGGCTAAGTAAAGAAAGTAATTGGAAATGGAGACAAAGGAAAAGAATAAACTGTTATGAGTTGGCTAAGGGAAGATAAGTTTTTGCTCCTTTGCTGTCAGACAGAAATCGGCGATAAGGATAGAGATTGGTTAATTGAAATACAGAGAGATAAAATAGACTGGCAGTATTTTCTGAAAAAGGCGAGAGAAGAGGGCATCTCGCCTTTGGTTTTTATAAGGCTTACAGAGATTGTAATAAACAGAAACAATATCCCCAAATACGTTACAGATGAACTAAGAAAAGATTATTATCTAACTGCTGCCAAAAATACCTTGATTATTAATGAGTTAAGGAATATACTTAAGGTACTTAATAAAGCAGGGCTTCAGGTAATAGTCCTTAAAGGGGCGGCATTGGCTGAAACTGTATATGGCAATTTGGCATTGAGGCCGATGTCCGATGTAGACCTGCTGGTAAAAAAAGAAGACCTTTTTAGCATCAATGAACACCTAAAAGGTCTTGGATACTTTCCATCTGATCGATCCGTTGATGATATTGATTTTACGTCAACATATTTAACCACCCTTGATTATCGAAACGCCTCCGCTAACTCTCCTTCGTTTCATATTCACTGGCATTTTGTCAATTCTACAATACCAAATGATTCCTATATCAATAATATCGAAATGGAGGATATCTGGCAGGATGCAGAAAAGGTTAATATTGCCAATGTAGAAACACTGGTTATGGCACCTCACCACCTTATCATCCACCTATCAGAACATGCCCTGAGGGTTACCCATTCTTTAAGCAAACTCAGTCTTTTATGTGATATAAATGAGGCCATAAATTATTATAATGAGAGGTTGGACTGGGATAGGCTGATTAAATACAGCCTTAAATTCAAACTGGATAGAATGGTCTATCTAAGCCTCTACTTTACCTCTAAATTTTTAGCGTCAAAAATACCTGAGGGGGTATTACTAAGGCTGAGCCCAGAACATTTCAGCCTTGGCGAAAGGATATTCATAAATGCCATATCAAATAATGACCGACCTTCGGGTTTGAGCTATCTGGTTCATCTCTCCATGAACAGGGGGTTATTCAGGAAGGTGAGATTTGTCGGGAGGACATTCTTTCCTCCCCGTCACATAATAGCCCAGAGGGGGTACATCCCCCAATCAAAGACAAGCTATCTGGATTATCTTCGCCGAATAAATGAGGTGTTTTTGCATTTTTTTAGGATTGCGATCATTTTACTTAAATTCTTGACTCCTCGAATCCTTTATTTTTAATAGTGACAGAAGCTTCCCTCTTGCTTTGCCACCCTTAAGGCAAGTTTAAAGCATTTTATGGAAATTGGAAATAGAATTATCGAAAAAAGCAAGAGTATTGACAGATCATACCATACATCTCTAAATGTTCCCTGTGCCAAAAGGACTTCTCGTAATGCCTTTAGAGAATAGGTGAGGGGAATAAAAGCTGAAAGCTTTTTAATCCACAGAGGCAAAATTGCGATAGGGAAAAAGGTCCCTGCCAAAAATTTTGATGCCCCGTCGAAGAGAAAACTAACAGGGTCGCCTCTTTTGAAGACAAGTATGAGGCTTGCTGATACGATTCCCAGTGAAATAAAAGGAACCAGAGATAGTATTAGAATAGCTGCAATGGCTGTAAGATTGATAACCTTTAGTTTCATATGAAAAAGGAATACCCCAACCAGAAGATAAAATGCCACTCTAAAAGAGGCAAAGATGATGTTCCATATTGAGCCCCCTATCAGTATGGTAGAAATCCTGGTGGGTGTCATGATTAATGCCTCCATAGTTCCCATCCCCTGTTCGTCGCCAATCACTCCCCCAAAATTACTCAGGGCGGAACCCAGATAGCTTGAGAAGGCAACCCCAATAATAACAAAGGAGAAATAATCGCCACCATATTGGTCAAGCAAGGGGATATGACTGTTTTTAAACAACTCCCCTATAAAGAAGAAGGTGAGCATGGCGCCTATTATACCGACTGCATCCAGGAAAAAGCCAAACTTATAACTGGAGGCGGTCAGAAAGTCTCTTTTCAAAAAGACCCATAGCTTCTCAAATATCAACTTTACTCCTCTCTCTTAGATGTAACTCGACTGTAGATATCGAAAAGTGACCCTCCATCGGCTTTTAAATCATTTATATTCCCGTATGCCTTAACCAATCCTTTATCCATAATAGCGATCCTATCTCCCAACTCTTCCGCTTCTTGAATTGAATGGGTAGAGAAAATAACCGTCTTA
>JBAZOX010000148.1:0-6547 GCA_041648535.1 Desulfobacteria bacterium
TTTGTGCCTGAGTAGTTACTACGATTTAAACATATCACAAAACTGACAATGGTAGCTCGGGTCTATCTCATATCTTTCGAGTACTTCCCTTTTCCCTAAGATATCCTTAACCGATCCGTCTTCTACAACCCTGCCTTTTTCAAGGATTACTATCCTTTGACACAACTCCAGGGCAATAGGCAGGTCATGGGATACTATTATTTTTGTTTCAGGGAAGGACTTAATGAGGTCTATCAGGACCCGCCGCATCTTTGGGTCCAGGTTACTTGTAGGCTCATCAAATATAAGGATTTTCGGCTCCATTGATAAAACTGTTGCAATAGCAGCCCTCTTTTTTTCTCCGGCACTCATGTGATGCGCAGATCTCTTCTCGAAACCTGATAACCCAATCCTTCCCAGAACCTCTGTAACCCTCTCCTTTGCCTCCTTATTGTTCATGCCCATATTTATAGGGCCAAAAACCACATCATCGTAGACAGTAGGACAAAAGAGCTGGTCATCAGGGTCTTGAAAAACCATACCTACCATCCGTCGGATACCCTTAAGGTTTTTCCCGTTTACAGGTTTACCAAAGATCTTAACCGCCCCATTTTCCTTCAGTATGCCATTTAAATGTAAAAGCAAAGTGGACTTTCCAGCCCCATTATGTCCTATAATGGCTACGGACTCTCCTGCAAAAATGCTGAGATTTACGTCCTGTAATGCCAGATTCCCATCTGGATACCTGTAAGTTAGGCTCGAAATCTCCACTGCCTTTTCTTTATTCATACCATTAACCTCACCCCTGTAACTATAGGGATTAAAACGGACAAGAAGATATAATCCCTTGGTCTCAACCTCTGTGCCCCTTCCTTCCCCTTCAAATCTCCATCGAATCCCCTGGAAAGCATAGCGACATAGACCCTTTCCCCCCTCTCGTAACTTCTTATAAAAAGGGTGCCGATCATATGGCCTATCACCTTTGAGTGCCATATCCATTTTCCACCAAAACACCTGGAATCTCTAGCCCTTTTCATCCTTTGTGCTTCGTCTGTAATGATAAAGACATACCTGTACATGAAAGACGCAATTGTGGTGAATATTTTAGGTAATCCCAAATCCTCAAACCCCTTCAGTAGTTTTGGAAAGGGAACTGTCGAGGAGAGGAGAATCATACATAGAACGCCCATGTAAGATTTGATAACCACGTTCCACAAGACCATAAGCCCACTATTGGAAACCGTAAGGCCACCTATACCTAGATTATACCCTCCTCCAATTACATCTTTCTTTAAAAAAGGGATAAATACAGCTACCATAAGTACAAAGGGGATAACTACCATTGATCTCCCAAATACATGATGGAAGGGGAGTCTTGAGAGTATAAGAACCCCCAGAAGTAGTACAAAATACACACCAAAGCTGAAGTAGGAAGAAGGGGGAGTGCTAACACATACGACTGTGAGGAAAAAGAAGCCAACGATTTTAACCCTTGGGTCTAATCCATGAATTACACTAGAAATGTCACTGTAATTGTCTAAAAATGAGTGCTTCATTTAAGCCTCTGTTTTTACCGAAAGCTAATGGCAGATAGCTGAATGCTTATTTGTTTTCTGAGTTGTAATCTTTAGTTCTTCTCCATTTTAACAGTCCACTTGAATCCTTGAACCCTTTATCTCAAATTGCAACTTTTCCGGAGATGGTTATGATCTTTTCGAACGAATAAGCCTGGCAACGCCATATCCAACACCGAAAACAAGGAGTGTTCCTACAAAACCGGATAGTCCTGTAGCAATCTTTTCATTCTTGGAACCCGGAATGGAATAATCTGGCATAAGCGACAGTTTCCACAAAACCCATTCCTCACCTTTTTCCAAAAATCCCTTTATTTCAGCTACCTTCTCCAATCCATCAGGATAGGATGAAGCAAAGGGAGAAACGAATATTGCTATCAGCAGAGACACCAACAGACCCACAAGAATAAATGCCATTATATTTACGTCTTTCATATTATGCCTCCATTGTATTAAATGTCCTGGCATCCTGGTAACTATAAGTCCCTACAAGATCAGGTCTTGTGTTTAAGACCAAACCTACAACAGCAGTTGTAATTGTGGCCTCCCCAATACCTATCAATACATGAACAGAGGCCATTGCCGGGAGTACTATACTCAGAGGCGATGTCCCTGAAATCGCCAATTCGACGGCACATGCACTTGCCCCCAGCACAACAGACATCCAGGAACTTATGGCAACTGAAACCAAGTACCCACCCTTATTTTTTGGAAAGATAGATTTCAGTGCTACCAGAATATAATAACATAGTACACCTCCTATAATACCCATATTGAAGATATTGGTGCCCAGTGCTGTAAGCCCGCCATCTGCAAACAAGAGGCATTGTATAGTAAGCACCACCGTCATAATAAGACAACTTATCCACGGTCCTAAAAGCGAGGCTGCTAAGAGCGCTCCCAGGAAATGACCACTGGTTCCTCCAGCTACAGGGAAATTGAGCATCTGGGCAGCAAATATAAATGCAGCCACTACCCCCAAAAGGGGGACTTGCTTATCCCCCAGTTTCTTATTTGCCTCTCTGACAGCAAATACAGAAACCCCACCAGATATAATATAGGTTATAGTATTTACTCCGCCACTTACAAATCCGTCAGGCACGTGCATTTCTACTCTCCTTTCTGAAGCGTGGTCAGAAAATACAAAAGCCACGAAAGCATTATTTGGTCTTCTGACCTTCCTTAAGCCTTCGTGGCTTTTCTTCAGAGGGAAAACTACCTATTTAATTTAACTTTAAATATAGATTATATCTAAACCAAGTTAAAAAGGATGTCAAGAAAAAAATTGGACATGTCATCCACAAATGATAATGTCCTATTTTAGCAAAATAGAAATGTCCTATTTCAATGATGGTAAAGTATCCTTTTTTAGATTGAAAGGAGGGTATCTTGCCAGGAGAGGACATTATCATCATGAGGGGAAAAGAGTTAAAGAGGCTGCATGTAATTCACAAGCTCAATGAGAAGAAGATAAAACAGCAAGAGGCATCAGAGTTATTGGGATTATGCGTAAGGCAGGTAAGAAGGATACTAAAGAGGGTTCTTAAAGAGGGAGGCATCGGGATAATACATAAATCTCGTGGTAGGCCGTCGAATAGGCTGCTTTCAGAGGATTTAAAAAACAGAGCAATACGTCTCTATTGGAAAAAATATTCAGATTTTGGTCCTACCCTTGCCAACGAGAAGATGGAAGAAATAGAGGGTATAAAGGTATCAACTCAGACACTTCGCAACTGGCTCACAGCAGAGGGTTTATGGCAGCAAAAGAGAAGGCACAGGAAACACCGTCAGTGGAGAGAGCGGAAAAGGCATTTTGGAGAGATGCTGCAGATGGATGGTTCTCATCATGATTGGCTTGAAGGAAGATGTCCTAAGCTCGTACTTATGGCATACATAGACGATGCCACAAGCAAAGTCTATGCAAGATTTTACGACTACGAAGGCACACTGCCTGCCATGGACGGTTTCAAGGGATATATAGGGCAATATGGTATTCCACAGAGCATATATCTTGACAGGCACTCGACCTATAAATCCACAGCCAAGCCCACTATAGAAGATGAACTAAACAACAGGGTACCCATGAGCCAGTTTGAGAGATCAATGGAAGAGATTGGAGTAAAGGTGACACATGCCCTTTCGCCCCAGGCTAAGGGAAGGGTAGAGAGGCTGTTTAGGACATTTCAGGACAGATTGATAAAAGAGATGCGGCTTAAAGGCATAAACACAAAGGAAGTGGCAAATGAGTTTTTGATACACTATCTGCCCATATACAACAAAAGGTTTTCTCAAAATGCAGCAAACGAAGAAGACCTTCACATGCCCTCAGAAGGGACAGAGATAGACAGCATCCTTTGTATAAAGACAAAACGGGCGCTAAAGAATGATTTTACAATATCCCATGAAAAGAAACTTTACCAGATAGAAGACAAAGTAACAGCAAGGCATGTCATTGTAGAAGAAAAGATAGACGGCAGCATGGTTATAAAACACAAAGAGCAGAATCTAAAGTTTCACAAGATAACTTCAAGACCTGTGAAAGAGAAACAAAAAGCTGCTCTTATTTATAAACCGAGAAAGAAATATATCCCTCCAAAAGATCATCCATGGAGGAAGACATTTAAGATACACCAAAGCGGACATTTCTAAATGTTTTAAAAGAGGACATTTCTAATTGTGGTTGACAGAAAAAAATTGGACAGATTTTTTTGAGAAATTGCTTAAATATACTCTTTTACAAGGATTTCAGCAATCTGAATGGCATTGAGAGCAGCACCTTTGCGAAGGTTGTCCGCTACAATCCACATATTGATCCCCTTTTCAATGGATTCGTCCTCTCGGATCCTCCCGACAAAGGTATCATCCTTACCGGCGGCATCAATAGCCAGAGGGTATTTTGCAGATGCAGGATCATCCACAACAGTTACTCCTGGTGCTTGTGAAAGCAGCTTTCTCACCTCATCTGCAGTAATCTTCTTTTCGGTCTCTATGTTGACTGATTCTGAGTGACCATAAAACACCGGTACTCTCACCGTGGTGGCGGTTATCCTGATTGAGTCGTCCTCCAGTATCTTCCTGGTCTCATTTACCATCTTCATCTCTTCTTTAGTATAGGCATTTTCAAGAAAAACATCTATATGGGGTAGGCAGTTAAAGGCTATTTGGTGGGGATAAACTTTACATTCAACATCCTGAAAGTTTAGGATAGCTCTGGTCTGGTCCTGAAGTTCAGCTATAGCCTTTTTCCCGGTTCCAGACACCGCCTGATAAGTTGATACTACAATCCTTTTAATCCCTGCCACATCATGGATTGGTTTAAGTGCCACCACCATCTGTATTGTAGAGCAGTTAGGGTTGGCAATAATCCCCTTATTTCTATATTGGGCAATGGCATGGGGGTTTACCTCCGGAACTACCAGGGGAACCTGGCTGTCCATCCTGAAGGCACTGGTATTATCAACCACTATACAGCCTGCACTGGCAGCAACAGGGGCAAACTTCTCACTGACTGTCCCTCCTGCAGAGAACAACCCGATATCAATATCTTTAAAAGAATCCTCATCGAGTATCTCAACCTTTATATCTTTGTTGTAAAATTCAACAGAAAAACCAGCCGATCTACTGGAAGCCAGCAATTTTATCTTCCCAACAGGAAATTTCCGTTCTTCCATGATCTTTATCATCTGATTGCCAACTGCTCCTGTGGCCCCAACAACAGCAACGCTGTATTTTTCTTTCTTCATAAAACCTATCCCCTTATAACTCCTTTATGTATTTTACTACTAAATCACCGACTTCTTTGGTGCCATATCCCATCTCCCCCGCTGAAAGACTTTTAATATCTCTGGTTAGCACCTTGATGATCGCCTTTTCTATAAGCTTTGCTGAATTTTCTTCTCCCAGATGCTCTAACATCATCTGACAGGCCGAAATTGCGGCTAAGGGATTTATTATATTTTTTCCCTTGTATTTAGGGGCTGACCCTCCGATGGGTTCAAACATAGAGGTTCCCTCGGGGTTAATATTTCCACCGGCAGCTATCCCCATTCCCCCCTGAATTATAGCCCCGATGTCAGTGATTATATCTCCGAACATGTTATCGGTAACGATTACGTCAAACCATTCAGGATTTTTTATCAACCACATGGATATT
Organism: Desulfobacteria bacterium; assembly: GCA_041648535.1. GTDB lineage: Bacteria > Desulfobacterota > UBA8473 > UBA8473 > UBA8473 > UBA8473. The sequence continues at coordinate 5,707 of JBAZOX010000148.1, forward strand.
GCATCCACATGGGCATAATCTGTGGTAATATCGGGGTAATCCTTTGAAACATCATTAAAGGCTCTGTCCCAAAGATCGAAAGCATAAGTCAAAACATTTGTCTTGCCGCACAGGGTAAGCTTCTTAGCCTTGTTTCTCTTCCGACATAAATCGAAGGCATATCTGATACATCTTTCCACGCCCTTTCTGGTGTTTATAGACTCCTGTATTGCCACCTCATCAGGGGTTCCTTTCTTCAAAAACCCTCCGGAACCCACATAAAAACCCTCTGTGTTTTCCCGGACCACCACTAAATCAATATCCTCTGGCCCCTTGTTTTTGAGGGGAGTCTCTACTCCAGGGTATAATTTTACCGGCCTGAGGTTTATATACTGATCAAGTAAAAATCTTAGCTTTAGAAGTATACCTCTCTCCAGGATTCCGGGTTTCACACCAGGGTGACCTATCGCACCCAGGTATATTGCATCCATCTTCTGGAGTTCTTCAAGTACTGAATCAGGAAGGGTTTCACCGGTCCGAAGATACCTCTCTCCTCCCAAGTCATACTCTATTAGAACATACTTGAATCCGTTTATCTCCGAAGCAGCCTTCATGATCTTAAGCCCTTCAGCAATGACCTCTGGACCTGTACCATCACCAGGTATAACCGCTATATTGTATGCGTTCTTGTTCATGTGAAATTTAGCTCCAATTCGCTCAAAACTATCGTTGGGGTCAAAAGAAGTGCTATAGCATTTGGATAAAATCTTTTAGCCTATTCTTATGTGAAGTTGCGCCCCTGTTTTTTAAAGACATGGATGGCGTCTTTTAAGATACTATTTGTCCTTGCAGTTTTTCCTGA
>JBAZOX010000149.1:0-6547 GCA_041648535.1 Desulfobacteria bacterium
TGCCCCCTGGATGTATTAGGAGGAAGGGATACCGGGGGTATGAACGTATATGTCCGGGAACTCAGCCGTAAGCTTGGTGAAAGGGGTATAAGGGTGGATATTTTTACCCGATCTAAGGATCCGTCCATACCTAAGGTAGTTTACATGGATGAAAAGGTGCGGGTTATACATATAAGGGCAGGTATGGAAGAACCTTATCACAAGAATCTGATCTGGAACCATTTACCAGAGTTTCTGGAGGGTATCTCCGGTTTTGCCCGGGAAGAGGGGATAACTTACGATTTGATTCATAGTCATTACTGGCTATCTGGATGGATAGCCGGTAAGCTAGGTCAAGAATGGGGAATTCCTACGGTTCATATGTCCCACACCCTGGGTTTCCTGAAAAACCAGGCAGCAAAGAGTGATGACGAAAAGGAAACTCCTTTGCGTTTAGAGAATGAGATTAGGGTTCTCAGGGCTGCTGATAGGGTAATTGTCACAACCCCTCTGGAAAAAATCCAGATAAATAGAGAATTTGACATACCTCTTGATAGGATTGAGGTGATTCCCTGTGGGGTAGATTCCAATCTGTTTAAACCATGGAAATCAGAGGAGGCAAAGTTTCATTTGGGGTTGAATGGTCAAAAGTTTATACTCTTTGTGGGACGGATCGATCCGATCAAGGGCATAGACAACCTCATAAGGGCTATGAACATACTGAAAAAGGATGATGGAAACAATGCTAACGGCTTAAGATTATTGATCATCGGCGGCACCATGTCTAATGAAAGTAATGAAGAAGAAAGCGAATTCAGAAACCTGATGAAGTTGACCTCGGAGTTGAATCTTGAGGATCGAGTAGAATTCCTTGGTACTAAGAGACAGGATTTATTGCCATATTATTACTCCAGTGCCGAGGTATGCGTTCTTCCATCCAGGTATGAATCCTTTGGGATAGTTGCCTTAGAGGCTATGGCATGTGGGACTCCTGTGATAGCTTCTGAAGTTGGAGGGCTTTCATATGTTATGGGAGATGAAGAGGCAGGGTTTTTAGTGCCCGAAGGGGATCCTGAGATCCTGGCTGAGAGAATCAACTGGATAGTTGCCAACCCTTTTATAAAGGAAAAATTCGGCAGAGATGCCGTTAAGTGGGCGGAAAAGTTTGAGTGGTCTTTGATTGTTGATAAAGTGATTAGTTTATACTCACAACTGGCAAGTGATAGTTCACACTGAAAAAAAGTGTGAAGTGTAAAGTGAGCTAAAGTGCCTAAAGTTATGGTTTAAATTTTTCATTTTTCAGGATGAACTAAATAGTAGAAGGTGCCCAGATGGAACTAGATAGAATAATGGTAATCATGGCACACCCGGACGATGCGGAGATGGGGTGTGGAGGGACAATAGCAAAGTGGGTAAAAGAGGGTAATGAGGTTCGATACGTGGTCTGTACCAATGGGGACAAAGGGACCAAAGACCGAGAACTTTCTCCGCATCGCCTGGCGGAGATGCGAGAAGATGAACAGCTTAGAGCTGCTCAAGTGCTGGGCGTGAAAAGTGTGACCTTTCTGCGTCACAGGGATGGGGAACTGGAAGTAAACCTTGCTTTTCGAGGCGAACTGGCCCTTCTTATCCGTCAGTACAAGCCCCATGTTATAGTAACCCATGACCCGTGGAGACCATATCTTCTGCACCCGGACCACAGGGCAGTAGGCTTTACAACATCCGATGCTGTAGTTGCCTCTAGAGATCATCTCTTCCTGCCTGCACAGACGTATGCGGGGTTTGATGCCCATTCCCCCCGTGAGATCCACTTTACATTTCCAGAGAACCCCGACCTTTTTGTCGATATTACAGAGACACTGGATAAGAAATTGGAGGCTATAGAACAGCACAAGAGTCAGATTGAGAACCAGCCAAGGTGGAAGGAAAGGATGATAGGGATGGCCATAGAGTTTGGTAAAAGAGGTAATATGCAATATGCAGAAATATTTAAGAGAGTGGTGCTTTAAGTCGTGAATAGTAAGTCGTAAATAGAATAAACCGATTCACGACTTACTATTCACGACTTAGTGTCCCTATGAGGCTTTTTATATCACCGATTCTGTGATCCCTCAGGTATTTTTCAATACCTGAAAGAATATCTACAGTAGCCTTAGGGTTAACGAAGTTTGCTGTTCCTACCTGGATAGCTGAAGCACCGGCAATGATAAACTCCAGTGCATCATAGGCATTCATTATCCCTCCGATACCGATTACAGGAATTTCCGTAACCCTTGCTACCTCCCACACCATTCTCAAAGCGATGGGTTTTATTGCAGGGCCTGATAGCCCGCCGGTTATATTAGCCAATTTAGGGGTTTTCGTTTCGATGTCTATCACCATCCCTTTTATAGTATTAATTAAAGATAAGGCATCTGCACCAGCTTCCTGAACGCTTCTGGCAATCTCTGCTATATCAGTCACATTAGGAGAAAGTTTTACGATCAATGGGAGTTTGGTTGATTGTCGCACAAAATTTACTACCTCGAATGCCATATGGGAATCACTTCCAAAGATTATTCCCCCTTCTTTAACATTCGGACAGGATATATTGATCTCTAACCCTGAAATACCATGAGTGTCATCCAGCTTATTCGCCACATCTCCGTACTCTTCTATGCTGCTGCCAAAGATATTTACGATTATCGTGGCACCGCTGTCTATCAAATAAGGGAGCTTTTCTCCAATAAAACGGTCTACTCCAATATTCTCTAAACCGATGGAGTTTAACATTCCCCCTGTTGTCTCAACGATTCGGGGAGGCGGGTTACCGGTTCTTGGTTTTAACGAAATACCTTTTACTACAATTGCCCCCAGTTTATCTAAGCCCACATAGGGGGCATACTCTTCACCATAACCAAAGGTGCCAGAGGCAGTCATTACCGGATTCTTTAATTGAATACCACCAATATTTACGGATAAGTCAAGGGGCTTGTGGTTCATAAAGATTCCTTTATTCCCAAATTATCTCATTGCTATCAAAGACAGGGCCATCTTTACAGACTTTTTTATAAACATCCCCGTCAGCCTTTGTCCTAACTACACACCCCAAACAAGCACCCACAGCACAGGCCATTCTGGACTCCAGGGAGATCTGGCATGATATACCCTTTTCGGCAATTATCTTTGATACCTCTTTTAACATGCTGTCTGGGCCGCATGCAAAGCAATGGGTAGTAGAACCTGGACTATAATCTATGGACTCAAGATAATCCAACAATAGATCAACAACTAATCCTCGATGCTCCAGACTCCCGTCTTCTGTAGCTACTCTAACCTCAACACCTAATCTTTCAAACTCTTCCACACATAAAACGTCGGCCCTTCCTTTTCCACCCAGGAGGAGAATAAGGGATTTAAGCTTTGAACACTGTGAAATTATTCTCTCTGCCAGGCTAAGAAGGGGGGCTACTCCGATCCCCCCCCCAACCAAGACTGCTGTTCTAATATTGTTATCTATTCTATATCCATTGCCCACCGGGCCCAAAAGATCAATATCATCACACTCCTTCATCTCAGACATTATCTCTGTCCCTTTACCCACTATCTTATAGAGTATCTCTACCTGAGAATAACTGTCTGTATTTGCTCTTTGAATCCGGTGTATTACAAAAGGACGCCGTAAGAGAGGGTCCAACCGGGTGCTGACTCTTACCATAATGAATTGACCGGGAACTGCTATGGAGGCTATCTCAGGACAATCTATCCCCATCTTATAATAAGTTGGGGACACCTCTATATTAAAGAGAATTTTTGATAACATCTGGTACATTTATCGTCTCATTCGGAGAATGGGAGAGAAACCCTCGCTTTTAGGCGAAGACTTCAGCTCGATGTTATGCGGATGATAGAGGTACAAAGTTGCAAAGGCACAAAGGAAAGAATAACATGACTTTGTGCCTATGTCACTCTGTGCCTTTGTGCCTCAAGCCGTTAGCTTTGAGCACATAATAATAGCATCTTCATAGTTGTCTGAGTAATATCGGCGTCGTACCCCCATGGCTTCAAAAGCGAATTTTTTATATAATGATATCGCAGGAAGATTTGATTTGCGGACCTCTAAAGTTGCAACTTCTGCCCCCCCACGCGTAGAAAAATTAATGCCAAAAATAAGGAGACTGGTTGCAATTCCATGGCGGTGAAAATTGGGGTGGGTAGCAAGATTTAAAATATGAACTTCATTGGTTACCACCCAAATACAGATATAACCAACTATTCTCTTCTTGTGGGAAGTGGGTTTTTTGGCAACAAAAACCTTTGACCACTCAATAGCCAGTTCTTGTTCAAAGGCATCTCTGGTCCAAGGGGATTTGAAGCATAGATTTTCAATATCCAAAACCTCGTCAATATCTTCACCATCCATCTCTACTATCTCTAAGTCTGTTACCTGAAGAGGTTTCCTCTGAAGATCTTGGGAAGTTAAATCCATAGGTGTAGTTGATATCTTGAAATTGTTACTACTCAGGTTGTTTAGGCTGTAGGCTGTAGTAGCCTAATAGGCTGTAGGCTGTAGGCTGAAGTAGGCTAATAGTCTACAGGCTAATAGTCTATAGCCTAAACTCTACAGCCTATCCACCTGAGCAGTTACTGCTAAGCAACCTTTTTGTTCATAATCTCGCTGGCCAAATTAATGTTCTTTTGGCCAAAAGATTTCAGCTGCATAGCCAATTCGTTTAATGTTTTATCTTCTCGGTAAGTAGAAAGCTTAATAAGCATGGGTAGGTTTACTCCTGTTAATACCTCTACCTTTCCTTCTTCCAAAAAAGAGAGACTCAGGTTAGAAGGTGTGCCACCAAACATATCAGTGATTATCAAGACACCTTCACCATTATCCAACCTTTTAATAGCCATTGATATCTCTTTCCTCAACTTCTCTGTGTCTTTCTTGGGGTCAACAGATATGGCTTGAATACCATCTATCTTGCCACCCATCATATCAGCAGCGGCAACCAACTCAGTGCCTAAATTGTAATGAGTTATTACCAGAATCCCGACCATTATTCCTCCAAATTGAAAATACTGATCAAATAGCTCCTATCTGCAATTCAGACAGCAGACTCTCCAATTGTGTAATCTCTGGCCACTTTCTCCCCTTCAGTCTGATGTCTATGGTCTACTGTCTGAATCACAGAGCTTCTATATCCCTGTGTCTGATACTAACCACATATTTTTCTTTGTCAAGAGACTTGGCCAGTTCATTGATAATGGCTACAGAACGGTGCTTTCCTCCTGTACAACCAACAGCGATAGTCAGGTATACCCTTCCTTCTTTTTCATATAGAGGAACCAAAAAGTGGATTAGATTAGAAAATTTCTTTATAAATTTTTTTGTTTCGTTTCTTTTTAAGACATAATTAGAAACCTCTCTATTTTCACCCGTGAGGTTTTTTAACTCTTCAATAAAGTATGGGTTTGGTAAAAATCTCACATCCATTGTTAAATCAGCATCATATGGCAATCCATATTTGAAACCAAAGGAGAGTAAATTTATAGTCATCTTCTTTAAGGAGGAGACTTCACTAAAATATTTGTAAATAGCGTCCTTTAACTGATGAACATTATAATTAGAGGTGTCTATAACCTTATCTGCCGTGCTCTTTAAACTTGAAAGACGTTCTCTTTCTAATTTAATCCCTTCAATGACCGATTTGCCTTCTGCCAGAGGATGAGACCTCCGTGTCTCACTGAAGCGCCTAAGCAGGATTTCATCAGAGCACTCCAGGAATATTGTTTCCATCAGATAGCCTTCCTTTTTCACCTCCTCAAAGATTCGGGGGTATTCCTTTAGGAAACCCCTCTCCCTAATATCCATTACAAAGGCTACCCTGGAGATTTCTCCTGGAGCTTGAAGGCGCAACTCTAAAAATTTTGGAAGTAGAATAACTGGCAGGTTGTCTACACAGTAAAATCCGATATCCTCTAAAGCCTTTATCGCTGTGCTCTTCCCTGAGCCGGAAAGGCCAGTTATAATAACAAACCGGATATTCTTCATTTTATTTGAAGGTGAGACCCAACCTCATCACACATCATTGAGAATTCTCATCCCTCTCAATAATAGTCTTAAAGAGGTCATCTTTTAATTTAGCTTCCATTAGGTCTTGTTTGAAAGAACTGTCTTTCAACAGACGTGAGATTCTAGCCAATGCTTTCAAGTGGATACCCGCAGAATTTTCAGGTGCAACCAGTAAAAAGAAGAGGTGGGTTGGTTTCCCATCCATGGAGTCGAAATCGACTCCGTCTATACTTTTCCCAAAAGAGGCTAACAGGGCACCAATGTTTTTGAGTTTTCCATGAGGTATGGCTATGCCATCTCCAATACCTGTACTTCCTAATTGTTCTCTTTCTAAGAGAACCTCTATGAGTTCTTCTTTATTTATCAGTTTGTTTTGTTTGACAATAACGCTAACAAGTTCCTCCAAAACCTCCTTCTTGTTTTTAGAGGTTAACTCAGGAATTATTAAATCTCCGCTTAAAATATCAGCAATCTTCATCAGGTTCCCCTTCGGACACGCTTGTATTAATACTCAGG
>JBAZOX010000150.1:0-6545 GCA_041648535.1 Desulfobacteria bacterium
CCATGATCATCAGAGGTTTTTTCGTCCTGACCACCTGACCTATTAAACTCTCATCCACCTTAAGGTTGGGCTTCAATGTATAGTCCATACCCCCTCCATGGACGGCTTTAATCACTAATTCGTCTCCACCCGAATTCAGCAGCATAAGTGAAGAAACTTTGGTATTCATCAGGTGTGAGGCTTTCTCCACGATTGTCTCAAGAATCTTCTCTAAGTTCAGTGTCCCGGTAATGACCTTTCCTATATCAAATAAGGCTGAAAGCTCTTCTACTCTCCATTTCAGGGTCTCATAGAGCTTGGCGTTTTGAATGATTTTAGCCGATTGGCTGGCCAGGGTGAAGAGCAATTCCATGTCTTCCCGGGTGAAGGCGGATGTCCTTGTGCTGTCCACATTAACCACCCCTATAACCTCGTCTTCCAGTATCAGGGGGACTGCCAGCTCTGATTTTACGTCTTTATCTATCTTTACGTATCTTTCATCTCTTGTCACATCAGGCACCAGTACCGGTTTCCCCTCTTTTGCCACCCAGCCTGTAATGCCTTCACCTATCTTTAGTTTGGTATCAGTAACAACCAGGGGAGAGAATCCACGTGCTACCTCGATATTCAAGACCCCGGAATCCCTGTCAATCAACATCAACGAGCCTGTTGTGGCCTTGGTAATCTTTACTGCGGCATCTATAATCAGATTCAGAACCTCTTGGGGCTCCAGGGTTGAACTGATGACCCTCGACAGGTTGTAAAGTTCGGTCAGTCTGGAATTCTTAAGCATCCCACTCTTCCAGCCCGTCTTCCGCTATGGTCTCTCCCCTTTTGGGCTGTACCTTTCTGTAGACTTCAATAGGGTCTTTCCTCTCTCCGCTAACCTTTAAGAGGTCATCTTCGATTGAAATCCCAAACAACCGTTCATTCTCTTGCAGGTAGGGAAGGATCAGCTCCCAGTCTCTCCGTTCCAGCGGCACGATCTCTCCTCCATTCAACTGCTGATCGTCCACCGTGCGGTGGGGATCACGAACATAAATGGCACCGCCCGATGCCAGGGAAAAGAGGTTGGAACCCGGGTACGGAACAGATTGAGGTATGACGGTTCCGTCGCTGTTGAATTCCATACCGTTCAACACTACAAAGCCGCCTCCGTTATGAGGGTCGCCGGCCATAAACGATTCGGCAAGGTAATCGAGGCAGGTTCCGTTTATGACCACCCGGGGCCGGCCCACTGCATTGATAAGCGGCCGACCGGCTGCGTTGCCCATAACATAGACCTCGCCTCCCTTGGCACCATACATGAAGGTCTGACCGGTGTCCCCGTAAATGACCATTTTCCCTGATTTCATAATCTGCCCAACCTGGTCTTGCGCATTACCATGGACATGGATAGAGAGACCATCAATCCCGGAACCCAGATAATCACCGGAACTACCGTAGATATCAATCCGCACATCCCCGGAGTCGGGGCCGATGCCGCATCCGTGAAAACGCTGCCCCTTCAGCCCAAATACGATAAACCGTCGCCAACCCATACAATAGGCATCTACAATCAGGCGGCTTTCACAGTCCTCTCCTTCCGGTGGGAAGAGAGAACCGTCAATAATCAAGATGTCTTCCCCTTCAACCGGCCCCCTGAGAAAGTCTCTGCTATTCCAATCTATCAATTTGCATGACACTTCATTGTTTTCCCTGTTTCTGCTGCTATCCGGTGTCTCAAGAGAAGGGAACCTGCGGAATATACTCTCAAGTGTACGGTCTATCATTTGAAGTATAGACCTTCGCTTCTTGTCATAGGTTGGGTAACGCCTATCTATCAGTCTGCTCAGAGCGTCGAGTGCCGTCTCAAAGCAGTCATTTCCCCTTGATGCCCATGTCCTTACCTCCATCAGGCAATCAAAGAACTCTTCGTAGCCCCAGTCCTTGATTCTGTCTTTCAGATATTCATACAGGAGATCAGGCTGCTTTTTATGGAAAAAAACGGATAGTTCAGCCCCTGTTTCCAACTCCTTATCCATCAGGTAATATCCCTTATCGGGTATATAGGCGGATTGATTGGTCGGAACAGTAATCTCATTCCCGAACTTATCAGCGCAGGTCAATTTGCGCTCAAGATAGTTGCCATTGCCTTCTTCTAGATTGAATACAAATGCCCCTCCATCGGTATAGCTTCCCCCGCGTGCATTCCAGTATCGATCTGCCACCATACCGAACCTTGGGTCTTCCTCTGCCAGGCTCTTCAATGTAGCATCGATAGCCTGTTTCTCAGAACATATCAGCCCTATCTGCACTTCCCCTTCATGCAGGGCAAAGACCTGGGGTCTGAGCATCGAGGTATCGGTAATACCAATGAGCTGTAGACGTTTATTCTCCGTGTCATTCCTCGCAATAATAAAAAACCAGGGGCCGTCCGGGGACCCGTGAATATGGGTTGCCTGAATGGCCCGGTAGATTTTCTGTTTTTCTACAGGCAACCGGTCAAAATCCCTCTCCATGGTGGGAGCAAGCGCTTCAATAACATATTCCAGAGGATAATTGTAGGTTCTGCTGTATAAATCAAAAAGCAGAGCAGACACCTCCGTGTCGGTCAAAAAGAGAGGGTAGATATTCCTCTGTCTCAAATATTCCGCAACTGAGCGGTAATTTGCAAAATCTCCGTTGTGGACAAGTGCTTCATTGAGACCGACAAAGGGATGGGCGCCACCCGGATGCCAGACCCTTCCTTTGGTGGGATAGCGTTGATGAGCGATCCAAACATGTGCCCTGAAATCTTCAAGTTTGTAGTATTGCACCACTTCCTCAGCATAGCCGACAATCTTAAGTATAATGAAGTTCCTGCCATGGGAAACAACAAAGGCATGCTGCTTTCCAAAGGCATCATAAAATGTCTTGTTTATATTAAAGCTGTTTCTATAAACAAACTCATCCTCGGCCTTCCTTCTGTCTAGACCCTTTAAGCCTGTTTCATTTACAAAAGCATCGAGAACGTCAGACTTTACACGAACAAAATAACGCCGGATTTCCGGGGGGCGCACTATCATGCCGGGAATGTCCCTGTAATCATCTATATGAGGTAGACGTTCCGAAAAATCTACCCTGAAAAATGGCTTTATAAAACGATTTTCAAGGTCACTCATGACCCCTTCTTCCAGCACGGCGATCTGAAGTATATAATCCTCTTCGAGCGCCTCCTTAGTCACCCCCAGAGCCTTATGGTCGAACCCCATAGCCGCTATTCCTCCTCCGCGACCGTTCCCCCTGTTGTGCATCTGTTTTGAAGGCTCAAAGATATGCTTCCCCCTGACCGGCACGCTACAGGCAAATCCGGTAACGCCGCAGCCGCCTTCGGCTTCTATCTCATAATTTATCCTTCCGGGCAGATCCTGCACCAGTGGCTTTCTCGATTCTATAATCCTTGAAATGACTTTTTTTCTTTGCATGATTTAGATCCGTATCCTGTTAAAAGGGTTCAAGAATTCTATGGTTCAGGTGTTTAGGCTGAAGGCTATAAAAATCCCTAAAAGCCTTCAGCCTTCAGCCTATCTACCTGAGTAGTTACCTTGCTGTTTCATATAGTCTAGGTGTATCAGACAATCTGTCCTTCCTACAAGCTCTTTTATACTCTTCATACCCAGCTTCTTGAGTATCCTGATCAGTTCTCTTAGCCAGGCCAGGTACATATTGATTATCCGCTGCGTTCCCCACTCAATATTCATCAATTCTGACAATTCAGCATCTGTTGTGGCGATTCCACGGGCACACCCTCTCCCGCTTTCGCAGTTCTGACATCGCACACACTCCAATGCCACCAGATCTGCCGTGCCTATACATACCCCATCGGCCCCCAGGGCTATGATCTTTGCCACATCATGGGGTGTCCTTATACCGCCACTGGCAATAACCGTAATCTTATCTCTCACGCCTTCTTCCTGTAAGAACCGGTGAACCTTGGGTACCGCATATTCGATAGGCATTGCAATATTCTTCTTGGCAATGTCAGGGGCAGCGCCAGTGCCTCCATAGCTCCCGTCGAGATGTATGATGTGAGCGCCGGCGTAATAGCTCCCTACAGCCACCATATCAACATCGGTGGGCGTAGATACCTTTACCGATACCAGCGCTTTTGGATTTATCGCTTTAATCCAGTCAACATGTTTCTTATGGTCCTCTACGGAATATACGCTGTGGAATGGAAAAGGCGAAAAAAGAGGATATCCGACCACAGCCTCACGCATACGCGCAACGCCTGGAGTCACCTTATCCCCGAGGAGATGCCCGCCAAGACCAGGTTTTGCACCTTGGGCATATTTAAATTCAACAATCTTGACCCGCTGTATGGTCTCCTCTTTTACCCCGAAAAGGCCTGTTGCAACCTGGGTGATCATATGGTCATCATAAGGCTTCAACTCATCCGGATATCCGCCCTCACCTGTACAGGAAAAGGTCCCAAGCGCCGAGGCTGCCCTGGCCCTACTCACCATAGTTGTAACGCTCACAGAACCATAGGACATTCCTCCTCCGTAAACAGGGACTTCAATCCTTATCCTGTGAGCGTTATCATCCCTCCTGTTCAATTCAAGGCTCACATCAATGTCATTATCCGGAATATCCTCCAGCCCTGACCTGGTGCCCTTAAAAATCAGACGGAGTCTGTCGAAGCCTCCCCCGGAGTTCCCCACCTTATATTCTAAACCTGCAGGGGGTCTCTCCCCAAATTCTGCCATATACCAGGTACTGGCCAGTAGTTCATTTGTCCATCTGAAATCCCCCAGTGTATCGAAAACAGAGTTCCTCCGGACAGAAAGGGCCTGCACCGGACAGGCTTTGTAACACGGTTCAGGGCACCTCGTCCCTACGCACAGGTAATTATTCTCAACAAAAACCTGCCCCCTTCTTTCTACGTGTACTCCGTGAGGGCATATCTCCACACATTTTCCACAGGCTATGCAGTCACCTGTCCGGTTTACCCTGAATTTTCCAATAGGGTTTCTAAAACGAGACCGCGTCCGCACAGCTTCCGGAAATTGAAAAACATTCGGATTACTCAAGCTCACATCCCTCCTCGACCTGTCCCATAGATTCAAAGGCGGCTCTATCCATATCATCAAAAAACATGGCGCGTCCTACCTCTCCCCTCAATCGGCGGGCATCCCTGATACCCATTGCTCCCATCACTTCGATTAGTTGATTGTGCCATGCCCCGATCAGGTTTACGACACGGGAGGCAACCCAGTTGGGTGGAGCTGTATCTATCTGTACGGGACATGAAAGCCCTTTGGTGCATCTGCGACACATACGGCATTCCAGAGCTATAAGAATAGGGAAGTCTACAAAGACAGTGTCTGCCCCGCATATTATTGCCTTGGCCACATGTTCTGCCATAGCCAGTCCACCGCTGGCAAGGAGAGTGGCCCCATCCCGCATGTTCTCTTCAACAAGTTTCATATGTACCGATCTAATCCCATCTTTAAGATTGCGGGTATTATCATCCATAAACCGAGACATCAGGCTTCCTTCCAGATGGATAATGGAGATACCGCCTCTTGCCAGAGAAAGCGCCTTCTCCTCCATCCCGTGAGCCATAGGTATCCTTATGGATACAAAGAGGTTAGGGAAGCGTCCTTTGATATCCTCAACAACTCCCTGCCATCCTTCTGTCCAGGGAATCTCTATAATTTTTGCATTCTTCGGGATATTGCCAACTGAAGTTCCTTTGGGCAAAACCAGCGGCATCAAGCAGTCGCCCCTGTCCTCCAATGCGGAATCGATCTTCTCTGTAGGAAGGGCTATAAGAGTCCCAAGACGCCGCGCACCCATTGCCCAGCCTTTTATCGTGTTTGCGCTGATTGCGCCAAAGGAAGGAACTTTCAAGAGTATAGGCAGCGGAATGTCAATAATGGAAGGGACCTCCCCTTCAAGGGTATCGCTGCCATTGAAGATCAAATGTTCCGGAGTTTTACCCAGGTCCACTGCAGTGCTTATATATTCACGACCGTGAATACCGTCCCTTGTCGGACGGACTATCTCTGACATATCCGTCCACATGGAATCAAACCCGGGGCCGCTGAAAGGACCGGGATATCCGGCACCTGAAACCGGTATCTTTCCTGTTTGAGACTGGTTCCACAACCTGACAATAATTGGCGGTGACCAATGAGAATCTCCCATGGCATTAAACTCGGGATTCAACGACTTATGTATCAGCTCCTTAGGGCAATTCTGAACGCACCTGTAACAGTTCATGCACAGGTTATCAATGGATTCGATCATATGACGGGAATCAATGCCCCTTTTATCATAGACATCGTAAACACACATCTTCTTAACGCAGACGGCGCACTTCAAACAACCCTCTTCCCATGCAATAATCCCCGATTTACTTACAGGCTCGAAGCGATTAGGTACGGGTTTTGTGTGTATCATGTATTTGGACGGCATACGGTTACCCCCTTGTTTCCAATGGAGAGCTTTGGAAAGGTACCCCTTTTCGCTTCAACATACATTTTTTGACCCATCTAAGCTCGCTCCATTGAAAATTCACAAACTCGCCCTTCGGGTTC
>JBAZOX010000151.1:0-6493 GCA_041648535.1 Desulfobacteria bacterium
CAGGAGGTATCTCGCTCGTAGGCATGGTGTTCTCCTTTTATCTCAAGAAACCAGCCACTACAGAATAAGAGATATAGACCCTTAGAGATACTTTTCAGAGAAACAGCCAACTTTGATGAAGTCGTAAAAAGTCAAAAATCAGACGGCACAGCAAAAAGCTCCAGATGCAAGGCGCGCAAATCCGAAGGAATGAAGCGTACTTACCTGTACGCTGCAATGACTGAGGATGCAGCGGAACGCCGCAGATGGACTTTTTACGAAGCCGTCAACTTTCTTGCAATGCATTTCAATATGTGGTAAATTAAATGCATTGCTAAGAATGTGGCAGAGCACAGATACCTCTTTAAGTTATTTTAGGAGAGGGCCGGGAGGACTCAAATGACCCTTTGGAATAAGAGAAAAATACCTCCAAAATACAAGACAGAAGATATAAATGAACCTAATCTGTTCAGAGAAATCTTTCCTTACGATGAGGTGTCCAGGATAGAATTTGACAATAAAATTATACCTATTTGCCCTGCAGAAGATATCTTTATTACTGATACAACCTTCCGGGATGGACAGCAGGCAATGCCTCCTTATTCTCCACAACAGATTGCAGACCTCTTTGAAATGTTACATAGATTGGGTGGGCACAAAGGGGTCATACGACAAACAGAGTTTTTCCTGTACAGCAATAGAGATAGAGAAGCCTTAGAGAAGTGTTTGGAAATGGGGTTTGAATTTCCAGAGATAACGGGGTGGATCAGGGCATCGAAGGACGATTTGGAACTTGTGAAGGAGATGAACCTCAACGAGACAGGTATATTAACCTCTGTCTCTGACTATCATATATTCCTAAAGTTGAACAGAACCAGAAGAGAGGCAATGGACGATTACTTAAGGGTTGTCTCCGATGCCCTCGATATGGGAATAATACCCAGGTGCCATTTTGAGGATATAACTCGGGCAGATGTTTATGGATTCTGTGTTCCCTTTGCAATAGAGCTGATGAAACTCAGGGAGGAGAGTAAAATAGACATCAAGATAAGACTCTGTGATACCATGGGTTATGGTGTTACCTATCCTGGTGCCGCCTTGCCAAGGAGCGTGGACAAACTGGTTAGAGCCATGATTGATGATGCGGGAGTTCCCGGGAGTTTATTGGAATGGCATGGTCATAACGATTTTCATAAGGTGCACATCAACGCAGCAACTGCCTGGCTCTATGGATGCTCAGGAGCCAATGGTGCCCTGTTAGGTTTTGGAGAAAGAACAGGCAACCCTCCTCTTGAAGCCCTTATAATTGAATATATCGCTTTAAAGGGACAGGATGATGGAATAAATACAACGGTCATCACCGAGATCGCCAATTATTTCGAGAAAGAAATAGGGGTTCATATCCCCTCAAATTATCCTTTTATTGGATCAGACTTCAATACTACCCAGGCTGGGATTCATGCCGATGGGGTCTTGAAAAATGAAGAGATATATAATATATTTAACACCACCAGGATCCTCAATAGGCCTCCAGGGGTAACTATATCTGATAAATCAGGTACGGCAGGTATTGCTCATTGGATAAATACACACCTGAGACTGAAGGAAGATAATAGGGTTGATAAGCGACATCCAGGGATTGCAAAGATACATAAATGGGTAACAGGCCAATACAATAGTGGAAGGGTTACCAGTATTTCCCACGAAGAGATGGAGAGGCAGGCAAGGAAACATCTGCCGGAATTCTTTGTCTCTGAATTTGACAGATTGAAGTTTAGAGCCCACGAACTTGCTGCCCATTTGATTGAAGAGATTATAGAAGTACCTGAGATAAGATCCATGAATCATAAGTTACAAGAGCCTTTGATGAAAAAGCTGGTAGAGGAAAACCCCTTTATCCAGTTTGTTTATGTTACTGATATGGAGGGGAGAAAAAGCACAAGGAATATAACCCAGGTAGTGGATAAAGCAAAATATGAATGTTTTGGGTTGGATGAAGACTTCTCAAACAGAGAATGGTTTATCGGGCCTTTAAAAGATGGAAAGATACATGTAACGGATCTATACAAATCAACTATTACCGGGGCGCTGTGTCTTACTGTTTCAGCCCCTATAAGGGATGAAGAGGAGAACATAGTGGGGGTGTTTGGAATAGACATAAGGTTTGAAGAACTGACCAAGGTAGAAGATGAGGAATGAAAGGAAGCAGGATAGTAGTAAGAGCGGACAATTCTCTCGAAGTACCGTATGACCCCATAATCCCCTTTATTGAGGGAGATGGAGTTGGGCCTGATATATGGGCTGCTTCCTCAAAGGTACTTGAGGCTGCTGTTGCTAAGGCATATAGAGGGAAGAAAGAAATTCACTGGTATGAAGTCTATGCCGGGGAGAAGGCAAGGGAAAAGTATGGAGAGTGGCTGCCGGCAGATACTGTTAGGGCAATTGAAACATATATGGTGGCCATAAAAGGCCCCCTTACAACCCCTGTAGGTGGAGGGATAAGGAGCATTAATGTTGCCCTTAGACAAAAGTTGGACCTCTTTGCCTGTATTAGGCCCATAAGGTATTTCCCTGGAATCCCAAGCCCTGTTAAATATCCCGAAAAGATAGATATGATTGTGTTCAGGGAAAATACGGAAGATGTTTATTCCGGTATTGAATGGCAGGTGAATACCCCCGAGTGCAGAAAGGTCATAGATTTTCTTAAGAGGGAGATGAATGTAAAGATCAAAGACGATTCCGGTATCGGCATAAAGCCAATGAGTATATCAGGGACAAAACGCCTGGTGAGGATGGCGATAAGATATGCCATAGAAAATAAGAGAAAAAGCGTTACCCTGGTTCATAAAGGCAATATCATGAAATTCACCGAAGGGGGATTTAGAGATTGGGGCTATGATGTTGCCAGAGACGAGTTTGGAGACAGGACTATTACTGAGGATCAACTACTGAAGGATTACCATGGAGAATTTCCCCGGGATAAAGTGGTCATTAAAGACAGAATAGCAGATGCTATGTTTCAACAGGTTTTGATTCGGCCTGAGGAATACGAGGTTTTAGCCCTTCCAAACTTGAACGGTGACTATATATCTGACCTCCTGGCTGCTCAGGTAGGAGGATTGGGGCTTGCTCCAGGTGCAAATATAGGGGTGACTAATGCCTTGTTTGAGGCCACTCACGGGACAGCACCCAAATATGCCGGACAGGACAAGGTTAATCCCACCTCCCTTATCCTGTCGGGGGTAATGATGTTGGAGTATATGGGTTGGCAAGAGGCGTCAGAGATTGTGGTTAAGGCTTTGGAGAAGACTTTCCTAAATAAGACAGTTACCTATGACCTGGCGAGGTTGATGGAAGGGGCTACAAGGCTTAAGTGCTCTGAATTCGGATCGGCAATAGTAGAGAATATGTAGGGGATTTTTCAGTGTGAACTATTAGTAACAGTTCACAGGGGTCAGGGATCAGTTGTTAGATAACTTTTTTTTCAAAGGCTTACCGGATTATTAAACTATCTGACAACATCAAGATGTTGACAACACTTCAAAATTAAAGTTTTTCCTGATCCCTGACAACTGACACCCCTGAACTGTTACAACTATTAAATCTGGTAATGGAGGATTGCAAAATGGGAAGGAAGAAGATTACTATTGTAGGAGCTGGTAACGTTGGTGCTACGACTGCTCATTGGGCGGCGGAAAAAGAGATTGGCGATGTTGTATTGGTAGACATAGTAGAAGGAGTGCCTCAGGGAAAGGCTCTGGACCTAATGGAGGCCGGACCGGTGGAGGGATTTGACACTAAGGTTATTGGGACAAATGGCTATGATGAAACGGCTGATTCGGACATCGTTATTATTACCTCCGGGTTTCCAAGACAACCGGGTATGAGCAGGGAAGACCTTTTAGCAAAGAACAAAGAGATTATTCAGTCCGTGACAAAAGAGATAGCAACCAGGTCTCCTAATTGTATTATTATAATGATTACAAACCCTCTGGATACTATGGTTTACCTGGCGAAAAATGTCAGTGGTTTTCCAAAGAACAGGGTTATAGGGATGGCCGGTGTCCTTGATACTGCGCGACTCAGTGCGTTCATAGCCATGGAACTGAATGTATCTGTGGAAAATATCCAGGCATTTATACTGGGGGGACATGGTGATGATATGGTTCCCATCCCTCGTTACTGTACCGTTGCCGGTGTACCCATTACACAGCTAATGCCAAAGGAAAGGATAGATAAAATCGTCGATAGAGCAAGAAAGGGTGGCGGAGAGATAGTAGCCCTCCTTAAAAAAGGCAGTGCTTTTTATGCTCCGTCAGCAGCGGCTGTTCAGATGGCTGAGGCTATCCTAAAGGATAAGAAGCGAATACTTCCCTGTGCCGCTTACCTGGAAGGGGAATATGGATTGAATGATATATACTTTGGAGTTCCCGTCAAACTAGGATCAAACGGTATTGAAAAGGTCATCGAGGTTGAGCTTACAGATGAAGAGAAGGCAGCGGTTCAAAAGTCCGCGGATAGTGTTAAGAAAAGCATAGCTGAATTGAAGTTAACGGCTTCGTAAAAACGTTATAGCGAATTGCTTATATACATATTTTTCTCCGGGCGTAATTGCAGATAACATTTTCGGTACAAACGAAGTTGCGAAGCAATTTGGGCAATAGCTGTCTGAGCCGTGTTATCCGAAGTGACCGCAACCATCCTTTTTAACAACTCAATCTAAAATTCCCATTGACCCAATATGGGAATTGTATTATAGTGGAATTAATATAGCAAGGGGGTGGTCAATATGCAAAATAATATTAAAATTAGTGGCGATTTCCAAGAGATTGGCACAAAAACAATAGATGACCGAAACCGACTCACTCTTGGTGAAATCTTCAAGGGCTATAAAAGGATTCGATTATACAAAAATGATCGGGGTGAAGTCCTTTTACAGCCAATCGCTGAAATCCCAGCCTCAGAACTTTGGCTTTTTCAAAATAGCAATGCCCTTGAAAGTGTTCAAAAAGGGCTAAAGGATGCATCTGAAGGTAAAATAACAAAATTTAACCTCGATGAACTTTAGGATTCCCAATTGTTTGAAATATTCCTCACCGATGAAGCAAGAAATCAATTAAATGGGCTTAGGACAGATAAGGGTCTTGAAAAAAGATACAATGCAGTCAAAAAGGCTATAATGTTTCTTTCTTCAAATCCCAGACATGGGAGCCTCAAAACACATGAGTTCGCCAGCTTGAAAGGGCCCAATGGAGAGAAAGTATTTGAGGCCTATGCTGAGCAATCAACTCCTGCAGCATACAGAATTTTTTGGTATTACGGCCCTGATAAAAATCAAATTACTGTTATTGCAATAACCCCTCATCCGTAAACTCCCAAATCCCTTTTCCATTCCTCCAGATCAGTCAGGGCTTTCTCTGTTATCCTCTTTCGTCTCAATTCCTTTTTTACCTTCTCTCCAAGAGGTGGTAATAGCCCAAAGTTGATATTCATCGGTTGAAAATCTCTATCGCTTGTTTCGGTAATATAGCCAACAAGTGCGCCTATAGCTGTGGTTAGGGGAGGGGGGGGCAATGGGAGTTTACGGGTCAATCGGCTGGCATTAATCCCAGCCAGCAGTCCCATAGCAGAGGACTCTACATATCCCTCTACACCTGTGATCTGACCTGCAAAAAACACTGAGGGTTTCTTCCTTAATTGAAGAGAGTTGGTGAGTAATCTCCTGGAATTAATGAAGGTATTACGATGTAGGCTTCCTAATCGTGCGAATTCCGCTTGTTCCAACCCAGGGATCATACGGAATATCCTCTTTTGTTCATTCCACTTGAGCTTTGTCTGGAACCCCACCATATTGTAAAGGGTTCCATAGCTGTTGTCCTGCCTGAGCTGTACTACGGCATAGGGTATCTCAGCAGTTCTAGGGTTTGTCAAACCCACCGGTTTCATTGGTCCGAAGAGCAGGGTGTCTTTTCCTCTCTCTGCTGTCTCCTCTATTGGCATGCACCCTTCAAAAGGAACCATCTTTTCAAAATTCCTGGTGGGCGTCTTCTCCGCCTCCATCAGGGCATCAATAAACCTGTAGTACTCTTCTTTTGTCATTGGGCAATTTATGTAATCATCCCCGCCTTTTCCATATCTGGAACTTCTGTAAGCGATATCTAAGTTTATAGAGTCTGCCTCAACTATGGGGGCTATGGCGTCATAAAAATATAGGCTATCCTCTCCTGTTAGCTTTTTAACCTCATCTCCAAGGGTTTCAGATGTAAGAGGCCCTGTTGCAACAATTGCCAGGGTGTCCTCTGGGATTTTGGTAACCTCTTCACGAACAATCTTCACATTGTCCATTTCCTCCAAAACCTGGGTGATGAATCTCGAAAACCCCTGTCTATCTACAGCAAGGGCGCTTCCAGCCGGGACCCTGGTTTCATCGGCAGCCCTGATAATGAGGGAATCCATACTTCGCATCTCTTCTTTGAGAAGCCCTGAGGCATTATCAAGGGAGCTTGACCGAAGG